>DAIDMD010000051.1 GCA_027449165.1 Acidiferrobacter sp.
GATCGGCACGCAGCGCCGGGACCGTCCACGCCGTACGCGGCGCGAGCAGGTAGCGGTTGCGGAACAAGAAGCCCTCGAGTCCCCGCGCCGCCCCCGCCCCGCCGTTGGCGACGAGCGCGAAATCGGCCTTCCGGCGGCGCAGCCGGTGCGCGAGCGCGCGCGAGGCCCGAAGCCGGGCGCGTTCCGTGCCGCCGCGGATCGCCAACAACAGAAGCCGCGTGGCCGCGCCCTTATGCAGGCCGCGCACCAGGGCCCGCTGCGCGATACTCCCCGAGCGCGGCAAAAAGGCGGTCAGGCTCCCGCCGAACCGGGCATCCTTCGCGACGACGAAAGCGAGGCCCGCCATGACGCCGAACCACGCGACCGTCACCCCGAGGGCCAACGCCTTGGCGTTCACGGCAGGATACGCATGTCCGACGTATCGCCGTTCGGGGCCCGTGTCCTGATCTCGGTGAGTTGGGCGCCGCGGCCGCTGATCGCGACACGCGTCAGCGCCCTTTTGAGCGACCTGAGCCGCGGCTGCAACCGCAGGCGCCAAGCCTTGCGGCTACCCTGCAATCGGATGGTGAAATCATGGGCCAGCAGCGGGTAATTGCCGCTCAAAAGCCCCTCGAGCCCCGATACGATGGCGAGCACGCCGGGGTATCGATTTACCGCGACCCCGCGGCGTGCGCCGTTGACGAACAGCCGGTCGCCCTCGATGCGATAAACGGCCTTGCGCGGCGCGCTTTGCGTCATCACGAGTGTATCGGGCTTGATGTATTGGAGCGTCCCGCGGGTATGCACCGGCGTCTCAGGCTGGCCAGACGGTTGGTCTCGGTGAACCGGACCTTACGACTTGCCCCGTGTGCCAAGATCTTTAGGAGTGCCGGGACGGTCCATGGGCGAACCGCCGCAGACACCGGCGGCATCATCGCCATCGCGAGCAGGACGCCGGCGAGGCCTATCCCCGCTTTGGGCTTGCCAGAAGTCATAAAAGTTGAACCAATTGTCGGGGGCCAGGCGACAGTACGCTTGCAGGGTCCGCACATACCGTTCCCCCAGCTGTCGCATCCATTCCCCGCGCGCACCCGTGCCCGGCGCAGGGCCGCAGAGCGGTTCGAATACTAACTCATAGCGGCAAACCCCTTCAACGGGACCCCGATAAAGGGCGGAGAAAAAAAAGACCGGCGCCCTGAGGGCCGCGGCAAGCCGCAAGGGCCCCGATGGGAAATGCGCCTCCCGCCCCAAAAAGTCGGCCGCGTAAGTCGCCTCGTCGGCCAGGGCGCGATCCCCCATCAGGCCGACCAGACCCCCTTGCGCCAGGAATTCCTTGATGGCAAGGAGCGACGTCGGGCCCCCGAGCGGCGCGACCGACTCCTGAGCGTCGGGATTCAGCGCCATGAGGGTCTCGTTTAGCTTGGGCGATACCCCGGCATGCATGATCACCTGGACCTTCAGTTGGGGCCGCAGGAAGGCTGCGGCGCGCGCGGCCTCGAAACTCCCGAGATGCGCGCCGAGCACGATGACGCCCTGACCCTCGTCCAGATAGCGGCCCACCGCTTCGAATCCGCGGATCTCGTAGCGTGGGGCGTCGCGGTGCCGGGCGAGCAGGTAGGCGCGGTCCAGGACCGTGCGCGCGAAAGTCAGGTAGTGGGCAAACAGCGTGCCGAGCGTCGGCCGACGGCCCTCGAGGGCCTCGTAGTACCGGCGCAGCCCCGCCCGGCCTTCCGGATGGAAACAGAAAAAATAGGCGGTGATCGGCCACAGCACCGCCCGTCCCGCGCGCCGGCCGAACCGCAGCGCCAGGACCCGCGCCACACGCAGCCCCCAGCGGCTCCCCCGCTCACGTCTTTCGAACCACGCCCGGGCCATAGCCGCCGCCCCTCGCCCGCCGTGTCCCGGAAAGCCCGATGCCCCCCGACACCCCCTTTACGCCTTGCGCGCGGCGATCGCCGCCGAAAGCGCCCGAAGGGACGCGAAGATCGTGGCGTTTTCCGGATCGTCGGAACGCAGTTGGATACCATAATGCTGGGAGATGGCGAGCGCTATCTCCAGCATGTCGATCGAATCGAGCCCCAGCCCTTCCCGGAAGAGCGGGGCCTTCGGATCGATAGAGTCCGGATCGAGCGCCAAATTCAAGCTGCTCACGAGCAGCTGCGCAATCTCACGCTCAAAGTCGGTTTGCTCACTATTCACTCAGCCTGTCCTCTCAAAATCCGAATAAACCCCAAGCCGTGTCCCGGGATCGTGCCATTGCGCCCGTCACCCGCCGTCGTGCCGGGACCGCACAAAGACCCAGACGACGGCCGCCCCGACGATCACCGTGTCGGGCGCCTTCAGTAAAGGGCTCGACGCGAACGCCGCCCCCCGATAATTCCGGTAGCGGGCGAACAGCGCGAACTCCCAGGGCCCCATCCGGGTCGTCACCGCGGTCGTGAGCCGCAGGCCGGCGTAGCCGCCTGGCGGCGCGTAGGCCGGCCGCCCGGGGGCGGCATAGGCCGCCGGGACCCCGAAAAAATACCCATTCGCGCCGCTGCTGCGGAAAACGGGGCCAAAGCTTACCACAAAGGGCCAGGCGCGCCCCCGCGGGGTCCGCCATTCGATGTAGGCCGAGGCGCTGCTCCCGACCGGGGCCAACCGAAAGCCCGGATCGATCGCCCACCGATAGCGGACCCGGGCACCGAGCCATGCCCTCCAGCCCCCCGGCCGCCCGGCAAGGCGGACCATGACATCGGGACCCAGGGCGAAGGTCGGCGCCAAGGCCGGCATGCCAGCCCGCGCATCGGGCGTGCCGGCTGCCGCCGGCGGCGACCCGTTGGCCCCGATACCGATGCTGACCGGCGAGTGCCGGGTCCAGTTCGCGCGCAGGTGCTCATGATGCACATGAAGGGTGGGGGACTCGTAGTCCACATACGGATAAGGATAGGCGAACAGCCGTTCGCTGTCGGATCCCGGGTAGGCGGGCGCCAGGAAGACCGCAAGCCCTACGCCGAGCCGGGACTGCGACTGGCGGGCGGCGGCCGGCCCGAGCGCAAGCGCGCCCGCGACGGCGCACGCGAGCCGCATACGCAGCCCCCGTCCCCGCCCGCCCCCGGAACCCGTCTCCATCCCCATCTCCCCTGCCTCTGAAAAGATGTCGCCATCGGCCGTTACCCCGGCCTTGTCATTCTGTCCGGCCGTGCCCGCCGCCTGTCACCACCGCCTCGACCTCGACTACGAGCTCCGGCCGGCAGATATCGCCCCTCACGACCAGGGCCGGGGCCGCATTCCAGGGGTCCGGCAAAGGCGGTAGCGCACCATCGCCGCGTATATATATCTTAGTCGCTACGACCCGCCGATCGCCGCCGAGGTCCGCGCAGGCCACCAGGGCATCGAGGTTGGCGAAGGTCTCGGCCATCTGCGCCTCCATGTCCCCCGGGCCCCGGCTCTCGTGACCGACAATCGCCGCCGTACCCGAGATCCATAGCGAAGCCCCCTCTTCGCTCGCCACCTTCATGGCGCGCACGAAGTCGGGCGCCCGCGGACCGTAGGTATCCGGATAACGGTAGGCCGAGACCTGCCGCGGGTTCTCGATGGCCGCGCCCGGCACCCGCCGTGCCAGCACATGCACCGAAAGATCGCCCGACCGCGTGCCGATGCAGCTCGCGGCCGGACGGATCCCGCCGCGCGCGAGATAGCCCTCCAGGGCCCGGTGACGCCCGCGATTGAATTGCCGATAGCGCTCGAGACCCTCGTCTGCCGCATGGATGTCGGGGAAGTATTGCCATGCGCGGATCAGGCAGCCGTAGCCCTCCTCTTCGGCGACACGCAGGATGCGGCCATAGGCATCGACGGCACCGGCTGCGATCGATCCCTTGGCGCCCACCGCGACCGCCGCAAACAACCATTCGCCGTCGTGCGCATAGCGCACACCGTGGCGCATACCCGCCTCCGCGACACCGCCTGTGATCACCTCGCAGACCGGCGGCCCCTGCGGCGCGAGTGCGACCGCCTGATAGGGGGCGCGCCCCTGCCACGGACACGCGCCCTGCCCGTCCCCATAGCCGACGATCCCGAGCAGATCGTGCCGGTCCAGGAGTTCCGCAAGCCTCTCGGTCGGGTGGTAAAAAATCCGCATATGATCCCTGACTCACAACACAGACGATCCCGCCGGGCCGACACACGGGACCCGCCCACCGCGCCGTCGCGGCCCTTTCCCGCCCCCCGCCCAACCGGTCCGGCCCCGCCTGCGCCGGTTCCTTGCCGCGTCGCCGGAATGCGTGTAGCTTCTGCCCCATGCCGCACCGCGCGACCCCAGCCCCAAAGTCCGGGCCCTGATGCGCCGTAAACACGCCACGACCACACAGCCGCCCATCCCCGCGCATCGGGCGCACGACCCCGTATCGCTCGAGCCCGGGGCCTGGGCCGGCGCCCGCAGGGCCCTCTCGCGACCACCGGCACCCTTTCGGGGCCTCTTGATGCCCGGCGTCGACGCGCGGCGCGTCTTTCAGACGGTCACGGCCCTAGACGGCTTGATGGCCGCCGTCGCAGCCGGACACGCGCTTCCGGCGGTCCCGGCGCTCGGTATCGTTGCCGCCACCCAGGCCATGCTGACCGCCGCCTGTCTGTGCCCGCGCTGTTCGCTCGTGGGTCCCGTAATCACGCGCGTCGCCACCCGCGAACCGGCCATCGCCCTGACCTTCGACGACGGGCCGGATGCGGCGCTCACGCCCGCGGTCCTCGATATCCTCGCCGAGTACGACGCCAAAGCCAGTTTCTTTTGTATCGGTACCCGGGCCCGGCGCTTCCCGGACCTGGTGCGGGCGGCGGCCGCGGCTGGACATAGTATCGAAAACCACAGCTGGCGCCATAGCCCCCGGTTCGCGCTCTTCGGGTCGCGGCGGCTGGCGCGCGAGATCGACGGGGCCCAGCAGTTGCTCGCCGACCTTTGCGGTCGGCCTCCCGTGTGCTTTCGGGCGCCGGCCGGATTTCGCAACCCGTGGCTTGCCCCGCTGCTCGCCGAGCGCGCGCTCCGCTACGCCGCCTGGTCGCATCGCGCGTTCGATACCGTAGACCCCGCGCCCGCCCGAGTATTGCGGAGGGTCTCTTCCGGACTCGCACCGGGCGCGGTGGTGCTCCTACACGACGGTCGCAGCGCCCGCGGCCGCCGTGGGCGCCCGGTCGTGGAGACCGTCCTGCCGACCCTACTCCAGGGGTTGCGGGCGCGCGGGCTGCGTGCGGTCGACCTTCCGGCGCTTCTCGGGACGGCCGCGCCGGCGCGTCAGTTCCCGACCGATCGCGAGCGTTCGCCGACGCCCCGGGCCTTGAGGTAATCCTCGTAGCCCCCACCAAAGCTTGTGACCTGGCCGTCGCGCAGTTCGAGGATCTCGGTAGCCAGCGACGAGACGAATTCCCGGTCGTGGCTCGCGAAGATCAGCGTCCCCTGGTAATGGACCAGGGCCAGATTCAGCGCCTCTATGGACTCCATGTCGAGATGATTGGTGGGCTCGTCGAGGATCAGGACGTTGGGCGCAAGGAGCATGAGTCTTCCGAAGATCATGCGTGCCCGCTCGCCCCCCGATAGCACGCGGACCGATTTCTCGCTCTCCTCGCGGGAAAACAACAGCCGTCCCAGCACTGCCCGGATCGCCTGTTCGTCATGGCCCGCCCGCGCCCACTGACTCATCCACGCCAAAAGCGTCAGGTCCTCGGCGAAGTCCTCGCTATGATCCTGCGCGCAGTACCCCACGCGCGCGGCCTCGGCCCACTGGATCTCACCTTCGCGCGGCGCGAGTTCCCCGGCGAGCGTGCGCAGAAGCGTGGTCTTGCCGGCGCCGTTGGCGCCGATCACACCGATGCGCGCACCCGCGCCCACATAGAGGTCGAGGTCGCGCCACAGGAGGCCGTCGTAGCCCTGGGCGAGGCCCCGCACCTCGAGCGCCTGCCGGTAGAGCTTCTTGTCCATGTCGAATCTGATATAAGGGCTCATCCGGCTCGACGGCTTGATCTCATCGAGCCGGATCTTTTCGATCTGGCGGGCCCGCGAGGTGGCCTGGCGGGCCTTGGAGGCATTGGCCGAAAACCGGCTGACGAAGGCCTGGAGCTCGGCGATCTGCGCCTTCTTCTTGGCGTTGTCGGCGAGCCGCCGCTCGCGCACCTCGGTGGCGGCGGTCATATACTCGTCGTAATTGCCCGGAAAGACGCGCACCTCGGCGTAATCGAGATCGGCGATGTGCGTGCAGACCCGATTCAGGAAATGGCGGTCGTGCGAAATGATCACCATGGTGCTGCGCCGGGCGACCAGCAGGTCCTCGAGCCAGCGTATCGTGTGGATGTCCAAGTGATTGGTCGGCTCGTCGAGCAGCAGGATGTCCGGGTCCGGAAACAAGGCCTGCGCCAGGAGCACACGCAACTTCCATCCGGGCGCCACCGCGCTCATCGGGCCGCCATGCTGCGCCACCGGCACCCCGAGCCCGGTCAAAAGCTCGGCGGCGCGCGATTCGGCGGTGTAGCCGTCACGCGCGGCGAAATCGGCCTCCAGTTCCGCGACTCGCATCCCGTCCTCCTCGCTCAAGGACGGCAAACCGTAGAGCCGGTCGCGCTCGGCCTTCACGCGCCAAAGCTCCGCATCCCCCATGATGACGGTATCCAGGACCGTGTGGGACTCGAACGCGAACTGGTCCTGTCCCAGCTTCCCGACCCGCTTGTCGGCCTCCCACAAGACCGCGCCCGCCGTCGGCTCCAGGTCCCGGCCGAGGATCTTCATGAAGGTCGACTTGCCGGAGCCGTTCGCCCCGATCAGGCCGTAGCGGTGCCCGGTCCCGAACTTGACCGAGACATTCTCGAAAAGGGGCGCGGCCCCGAACTGCATGGTGAGCTGAGTCGTCGAAAGCACGGGGAGTCCTGTCGAGAAAAACGCGTTTAAGGGTTGCGCACGCAAAGCCGCGCAGTATACCGGAGGGGCCGGCCCACGTCACGCCGCAGCCGTGCGGCCCCGACAGGGATTTCTCGCAAAATTCCCCCAAACCGGCACCATACTCCCGCATGGCCCGGCGAGGCCGCCGAACAGCCGGTTGGCGACACCACAATTTCGTCACCCCGGCTCTATCCCCAGGTTTCGATTTCCCTCAGGGGCCGGTCTCCGTCTCCTCGTCGCCCGCGGGCGGCCGCCCGATCAGCTCGGGGCCGGCCAACGGACGCGGCTCCTCGGACAAGGCGTCTAACGGCGGAATCTCCTCGTCTTCGCCGGCCCGCAGATCCCGGAAACGCCGAGCCTGCGGCAGGACCCGGCCTTCGAGCGTCCCCACGGTCTTGTTGTAGGCCTGGACCGCAGCGGCGAGCCGCGCGCCCGTGTCCGCCCAACCCTTGCCCAGAAGGGCGAGGCGCTTGTACAGCTCCTTGCCGAGCGCCGCGATCTCCTCGGCGTTGCGGGCAATGGCGTCTTGCTGCCAGCCGTAGGATACCGCGCGCAACAACGCGATCAGGGTCGTGGGGCTCGCCGGGATCACCTTTTGATCCACGCCGGATTCGATCAGCCCCGGGTCCTCCTTGAGCGCCGCGCTGAAGAACACCTCGCCCGGGACGAACATCACGACGAACTCCGGCGCGCGCGGGAACTGCTCCCAGTAGGACTTCTTCGCCAGCTGTCCGAGATGGGTCCGGACCTGCGCCGCATGGCGCTTCAAGGATAGCGCGCGCACCGATTCGTCCTCGGCCTCCACCGCGCTCAGGTAGGCGTCCACCGGCGTCTTGGCATCGACCACCACATGGCGCCCGCCGGGCAGCCGCACGAGCAGATCCGGCCGCAAGACGCGCCCCTCGTCGCCGGTCCATTGCGCCTGTTCGATGAAGTCGCAATGATCGAGCATGCCCGCCATCTCCACCACCCGGCGCAGCTGCAACTCGCCCCAGCGGCCGCGGGCCGCGGGCTCGCGCAGCGCCTTCACGAGATTGGCTGTCTCCCGATGGAGCTTGGGCAAGTGGCTTTCTATCAAGGCCTTGACCTGGTCGGTCAGCGACTGATAGGCGCTCTCGCGCTTGACCTCCAATTGCGCAAGCAGCCCATCGACGCGATTCAGGCGCTCCACGACCGGCCCCACGAGATGGGCGATCGCCTGCTCGCGGGCGGCGAGATCGGCGCTCGCGCCTTGGGCGAGGTTGGCGAAACGCTCCTGGGCGAGCCCGAGGAAGAGTTCGCTATTGCGCTTGAGCGCATCCTGCGACAGGCCCTTGAACATCTCGCCCACGGCCTTTTGGGCGTCGCGCAAGGTAGCGAGCCGCTCGCCGTGGACCTGCTCGTCGTAACGCGCGCGCTCGACGAGCTTGACGTGTTCGAGCCGCAAGGCCGACAGCTCGGCGGTGACGCGGGCGAGCTCGGCATCGCGGGCCGCGAGCGCGCCTGTGGCGCGAGCCGCGCGCCGGCGCTGTGCCCACCACCCCATCGCGCCGGCCGCGATACCAGCGAACAGCCCCAGAACGCCCCCCGCCAGCGGGCTCATCGCCTGCCTCCCGGGCGCGCGGGCCCGCCGTCGGTCGTCTGCGACACCGTCACCCCCGGCCCTCGCGCGCCTGGGCCACGCCGGTCTCTTGTGACTCCCATTCGCTCGCGATCGGCTGCAGTTGCTCCAGGACCGCGCCGAGCCGCCGACCCCGATCGCTCAAGCGATAGGTAACCTGAAGCGGGACAGTCGGCACCACCTCGCGCTCCACGAAGCCGGCATCCGTGAGCCGTCGCAACCGTTCGGCCAAAAGCCGGCTCGAGACCCCGGCAATGGCGCGCTTCAAGGCCCCGAAGCGCAGCGGCCCGCTGGTCTGAAGGGCCCAAAGGACATGGGTGGTCCAGGGTCCGGCAAGGACCTTCAGGACCGCGTCGACCGGGCACGGCGAGGATGTCTTCATAGTTACTTAAAAATACCTACTTTACAAAAGTAACTCAACAAGGTGTCATGGCGGTCATCATAACCCGTTTCCCAATAAGGAGCTTTGTATGAGCCGTATCCTGGTCCTGTACTACAGCACGTGGGGGCATGTCGAGCGTCTGGCCGAGGCGGTCGCGGAGGGGGCGCGCGCCGTGGCGGGCACCGCCGTCGATATCAAACGCGTCCCTGAACTGATGCCTGCGGAGACCCTGGCGGCCATACACGCCAAGACCAACCAGGGCGCGCCGGAGGCCAGGCCCGCCGATCTCGAGCATTACGACGCCATAGTCTTCGGGACGCCTACGCGTTTTGGAGGGATGTGCGCCCAGATGCGCAACTTCCTCGATCAGACCGGCGCGCTCTGGAGCGCCGGCAAGCTGATCGGCAAGGTCGGCAGCGTATTCGTCAGCACCGGCACGCAGCATGGGGGGCAGGAAACGACCATCACCTCCTTCCACACCACCCTGCTCCACCACGGGATGGTCATCGTAGGGGTACCCTACTCCTGCAGCGGACTCACGCGTATGGACGAGATCACGGGCGGCAGCCCGTACGGAGCCAGCACCATCGCGGCGGGCGACGGCAGCCGGAGCCCGAGCGCCAACGAGCTCTCGATCGCCCGCTTCCAGGGCGAGCATGTGGCGCGGATCGCGGGGCGCCTTGCCGCCGCCCCGTAATCGCCGTCCGGCCGCCCGCCGACCGCGGACGGCGCACAAGCCACCCTTCGATATCGTTGGCCGGCGGCCCGGACCGCCGATCCCGGCGCCGGGCCGCCACCCGTCATCCTTTGCGGGCCCGTCCCCCGGGGGACGGGGTGACGAGGGGTGCCTCGGGCCGCCGTGACCGGCCCCTGGGTCGGCCGCGCGGGTCCGTGTCCCGCGCGCGCCTCGCCTTGACATCACATACCGACCGGTATGGAATGACGCCATGATGCGGGCACAAGGTCTATCGACCTATACGCGGCTGATCGAGGCCGCGTTGGGGGAGCTTCAGGAACGGGGGTTCAAGGCCGCCCGGCTCGACCGGATTGCCGCCCGCGCCGGCGTCACCAAGGGGGCGCTCTATCATCACTTCCCGGACAAGCGATCGCTGGCCCTGGCTGCGATCGACGATGCCATGGGTCGGGAAATATCCGCCCTGTGGATCCAGCCCTTTGCGCCGGGCGGGGATCCCCTGCCGCGGCTGGCCGCGGGGCTCGCCTGCTATATCGCGGCCGGTGCCGGCGGGGCGCATTATGCCCTCCGCGGACTGATCGCCAACCTCGCCGCGCGTGACCCGGCAGTCTACGCCTCCGTGCACGAGCGACTCGCGCACTGGCGCAAGAGGCTAAGCGCGCACCTCGCGCGTGCCCGCCAGGGAGGGCTCGTGCGCAGCGATGTCGACTGCGATGCCGCCGCCCTGTTCATCCTCTCGTCCTGGGAGGGATGCCTGGAGGCGATCCGCCACGCCGACCCGACCGCCCTGCCCGGCTGTGGACAGGAGCTCCTGCGCTATATCGGCTCGCTTCGTACCGACACCCACAAGGCGATGGTCTACCTCCCGGCATCGCCGGGCGCCCGGTCGGCGGGCGCCCCCTTCAGTCCGGCCTGACGCAACGCCGCGCCAGGGCGCTGCTCGCCCCACACCGTCGCCGCAGGCCGGGCAACCGAGATAACGGGGCCTGCGGCAAGAACGATATGCTCGGACGCGGCACGCATCGACGAGCCCTCGAGCCGCGACATCGGCTTTTCTGTATAGAATCGCCCGATCTCGCCGCCCGGAACCTGCCGAGATTCGCCTCCGAAAAGAAGGCCCCCGGCTCCGCTGCGGTGAGAGCGACACGGCCCGGCACGCACCGGCCGCGGGGATTGTCCCCACCCCGCCCACGTGGCGCGGTACCTTACATGTCGCGGCTCGGTCTGCTAGCATGCGCCCATGTCGTCGCGTCTCATGCATCGTGGCGAGGCCGCCGCCGTGGTGCTCGCAATCCTCGTTCTGACGCTCGCGCCGCTCGCCTTGCGGCCGCTCCTCAACCTGAACGAGGGGCTCTATGCCGAGGCCGCGCGCGAGATGCTCGCGCACAACCCCCTCATACCGCGCCTAGACGGCATGCCCTACCTCGAGAAGCCGCCGATCCTCTACTGGCTCATCATGCTGTCGTACAAGATCTTCGGCATAGGGAAGTTCGCCGCCCGGCTCCCTTCGGCCTTGGCGGCGTTGGGGACCTTGGTGGTCGTGACGCGTTTCGCAAAGACCCGGCTTCCCGAGCCGGAATGGCCCGCAGTGATCCTGTTCTCGTCGGTCGGCTTCTACATGATGTCGCAGCTCGCGATGTTCGACATGACGTTCACGTTCTTCCACACCATCACGCTGCTGGCCTTCTACGCCTACATCGAGCATCCGGAGCGGCCGTCGCGATTGATGCTGGCCGCTGCGGCCAGCGCCCTCGCCTGCCTGACCAAGGGGCTCATCGGGATTGCGCTGCCGGGGCTCATCGTGATCCTCTTCCTTGCGCTCGAGCGCCGGACGATCCGCTGGCGGCCGCTTCTCGCGGCGTGGGTGGTTTTTTTCGCCATCGCCCTGCCCTGGCATATCTGGATGATGTTGCATGTCCCCGGATTCTTCGAACGCTACATCGTCCAGGAGCACTTCGACCGGTTTCTCGGGACCCTGAAACCGATGGATTACCGCCGGCTGCCGGTCTATTACAACCTCGAGCACCTGATATTCGGTATATTTCCATGGACGCCGTTTTTTCTCGCGGCGCTCGCCAGGCGGCGCCCGTACGACCGCCTGGATCGCTTCCTGCTCATATGGGCCGCAACCTATGTGGTCTTCTTCACCCTGTCCAAGACCACGTCGTCCTACTATATGCTGCCGGCGGTCCCGGCCATCGCACTGTTCCTCGGACGCGCCCTGCCCGATCTCAAGGGGCGCTTGCTCCCGCGTCTTTTGGTGGCCTTCGCCGCTTTGTGCGTTGTCGCCGGGGCCGCAGCGCTCTTTGTCCCGCATCCGTCCATGCGCCCCTATCTCGTCGGCGCGGCGCTCATCTATCTTGGCTTCTTCCTCGCAGTCCTCCAGGGGCGCGGGCCGCGATCGGCCCGCGTGCTCCGCTTCGCGGCCGTGGGGTCGCTCACGGGCTTTACGGCACTTTTTCTCATGTTCCTGGTCGCACATCCCGCTCGCTACGCCGACAAGGGCCTGGCGCTGGCGCTGCTGCCCCACCTTACGCCGCATTCTTATGTCTTCGTGGCACACCATTACGAGGATCTTTCCTCCCTGGACTTCTATCTCCATAGGCCGATCTACGTGTTCGACCCGCGCCAGGGGGATCTCTATTACGGCATACGCCATGATCCCAAGGCCCATCGCCTGATCACGGGCCGAGCGCTCGTCGCGCTGGTCCGCCGCCAGCGCGTCTTCATCGTGGGCTCCCCCAAGGACGAGGCGTCGTGGGCACGCTACGGGCATTTCCACGTCGTGGCTACGAACGGCCGGGTTGTCGCGGTGGAAAACGACCGGCCCCGGACGTCCGACCGGGGGTCGCGCCCCGCAAGCCCGCGCAGGACCGCGCGCCCCGACGCCGGACCGGGATCGACTGCGGGGGGCGCACAAGCCGCCCGAGACCATCCCCTCCCGACAACCTTACGGTAAGGCGCATCCGCGCCCCCTTGGAACCGGACCGAAGGCCGATCGCCTTCCCGCCAACACGACATGCCTGTGCCGCATGCCCCGCGCGAGGGGCAGGTCTCCTCGTGTCGGGTATACGGCCGACCGCCGCCCCCCCTTAAACCGCTGGACGGTCACAGGCGGGGGCGCGGCGCGTTCTGGGACAATTCTGCGCCAGTGTAGGCACGCGTCAGCGCCGTTACGGATGATAGCGGCCCCTTTTGCAAGAGGGCCTTTTCTAAGCGATCCGGGTGGCGTCCCGCAGAACGGCCGATGCAACCGCGAAGGCCGCCGCCTCCGTACTGGACCCCTGTTCTTGCCATCCCTGCGAGCGTGGTCCGCGCGCCCGGGGCGGCCGCGAATGGGTCACACGGCCTGCATTTTGACGAATGTCATGTCGCCCGTCCCCCGCATGGCCTAAATAGTCCTTATGGCCTAAAGAACTGGTTGAATGGGCCGTTCCTAGCCCCCGATCGGGGACCGTGAGCCGTCCGGGAGGCATGACATGGAGAAGGCGCCAATAGGCCAGGCCCGTGTCACGGTCGCCGGAAACGGGTTTGCGTCGCTATTCTTCCTCATGTATTTCCTGGAGAGTCCGGCCTTTTGCGCGGGCGCCGGGCGGCTGCGGCGGCTCTGGTCGCCGATCGACATCACCCTGATCGGCACAGGCGAGTTCGTCTACTTCCCCGCCATCCCGGAATTCCTGACGGGCAAGCGCACCCGGCGCGACGTGACGGTCGACATCCGACCGTTTCTCAAGCGGCGCGGGATCCACTTCGTCGACGACCAGATCACCGGCGTCGAAAACGCCGGCCGCGCGGTACGGACCGCCACCGGCGCGGTTTACCCCAACGACGCGCTGTTCCTTGGGACCGGACCCACGTTTCGCAAGGACGCGATCGCCGGGACGCGCGAATTCACATACTCCCCATGCTACGGACCCGCCGACATGGAACGTTTCGTCGACCGGATAACCGGCCTATCGGAGGGGGTTATTTATGTCGGGTTCACGATCAATCGGGAGGACGGCTTCGTGGCCGGACGCACCGGCCCGATGTTCGAGTGCGCCTGCCTCCTGGATTTTGCGCTGCGCCGCCGCGGCGTACGCGAAAATTTCGAGATCCATCTCTTTTCCCCCGATCGCACCCCCGGCGAGAAGGGCGCGATCACCGATCGGCTCGTGGAACGCGGGATCATCCTGGACGACGGTTACGGCCCCGCGGCCTTCGTCGAGGGCGGAATGACCGATCCCGATGGGCGCTTCCGCCGGGCCGATGCGATCTTGTATTCGCCGCCGATGACCGGCCCGGCATTCGCGTCATCCAGCGGGTTGCCGGTCACAAAGGGCGGCCATATCGCGGTCGACCGCTATGGCCAGGTCCCGGGGCTCGCCAGGGTCTTCGCCGCCGGCGATTGCGCGGGTCACGAGACCCCTCCTCCCTGGGTACCGCATCAGGCCCATATGGCGCAGCTGCGCGCGCAGGCCGCGGCCGCCAATATGCGCGCGGTCCTGCGCGGCCAGCCGGCGTCGCAGCGCTACCGCCATGAACTCTCGTGCATTCTCGATATGGAAGACGACGCACTCTGGATGCACCGGTCCGAGGACGGCAGGCCGCCCTTCCGGAATCTTTTTCCGCGCCGCGGCCCGCGCCTCATCGCCGTCAAATCCACGCTCGAGAAGGCCTTTCTTTTCTATCTCCGGCACCTGTGAGGGCTAGCAAGCGTGCGCCGGCTCTCGGTATGCGCGACGGGACGTCCAAGTCTCCCTCGCGCCCTCGATCTCGGCGCAACTCATGATCTCTTCGCTCCGCTACGAGATGCCGCGGCCGTCCTGCGGGCGAGCCGTGCGCTTTTCTGGCGCACAACAGGCTCGCCCACAATAACTGGACGGCGCGTCGATGTCCTTGCAGGTGGCCTGCGGCCACCCGCCCGGACCTACGCCTCCCGCGGACTACGCGCCGCCGCTTCGCTGGCGCGCAGCGGCGGCATGACACGAGGGCCACGCGCAGCGCTTAAGGCCCCCGCGCCCTAAACTAACCCTCCGCCCGCCGGTTCGTAGCGCCAGTGTCGAAAGGCCGACAGCAGCGGAAAATAGATCCCCAGCTCCACGGGCCGCCCGTCGAACGCGTGGAACAGGCGTCCGTACTGCGTCAGCTGCTCCCGGTACCGCTCTTGTTCCCGGGCGAGAAAACCCTCGCGGTCCGATCCTTCGTGACGACTGGTCTTGTAGTCGACGATCCAGCGCACGCCCTCGGCATCGACGAAGGTGCGGTCGACGCGTGCGGTGCGGATCGCCTGTCCATCGAAGGCGCTCACGGCATACTCGGTACGGGCCTCGGCGTGGGATCCGAGGATCCAGCGCCCGTCGGGATCCCGCAGCGTGCGCGCAACCGCCTCCAGGACCGCCGCGCGGGCTGAGTGCCACGCGCCTTTGGCCAAGCCCTGGCTGTGCAACAGGCCTTCTGCGCGCGCGACCAGGGCCTCCGGAAGCCGGTCGCCGTCCGGGAGGACGGCGCCGGCCAACTCGGCCAGGAGGGCATGCACGACGATACCGACCTTGCGGATCCGGCTCCCGGCCCAGTCGAAGACGATGGCGGTCGGTGCCGGCCGGGACCCGTCGTCGGCTGTCTCGGCGACCGCCAGGGACGCGAGCGCGGCCCGCGGGATCCGGCCGCCGGCTGCGGGCGCGGGCGGCGCAACCGCGGCCCCCTGCCCCGACGGGACGAGCGATTGCCGGACAGTCTCGCCGATGACCGGCCACATCACCGCCATAAGGCCGCCCGGGGACACCGAACCGTCATCTTTGCTGCGGACATCGCCCACAAGATGCAGGCCGTCCCGGGCGCGCGTACAGGCCACATAAAGGAGCCGGCGCACCTCATGCTCGCGCCGGCGCACCGCATACGTCCACAAGGCGTCGTAGAGCCGGTCCTTGTCCTCGTCATGCGCCTTGAGCGGCGCCAACAGAAGATCCGGCCCCTGCGGGCCCTCGGTCTCGAGCGCCAGCAGCAGCGGGCGCCGGTCGGTCTGGGTCTTGCGGCCGAGTCCGGGACAGATAACGACGTCGAACTCGAGGCCCTTGGCCTTATGGATCGTCAGGATATGCAGGCCCGTAGCCAGCGGGTCGGGCGGCGCGTACAGCGCCTCGAGTTCTTCGCGCAACCGCCAGATCTCCACTTCGCCCGACGCCTCGATCTCGGAGAGGGTCTGAAAGAAGACCTCGGCCTCGGCCAACGCCGCCTCGGAGGCGAGCGCCGCGGGACCGCCAAGGGCGAGCCAGGCCTCTTCCACCCGCTGCGCCAACGGCACACGCAGGCGCCGCCGCTCGGCCTCCCCCAAAACCTTCCCCATCCACGCGGCACGCGCCCGGGCGTCTTCGCCCACGAGCGCGAGACGGTCATCGTCGCCCAGGATGTCGACGAGCGGGCGCGGGTCGCCTTCGCAGAGCGCAACGAGATCCGCCAGGTCGAGGCCGCACCAGGGGGCACGCAGGCCGCTTAGCGCGCTCAAGCGCGCCGCCGGAAACATCAGCGCCTCGGTGAGCGCCAGAAGGTCGCGGATCACGGGCCGCGCCCCGAGGCTGTAGAGCTCTTCGCCGGCGAAGCGCAGGCCGGCGTCGGTGAACGCCCGGGCGATCGCGTGGCCGTGCGATCGTGAGCGCACCAGGATCGCGATCTCGGCGTCGGGGCGCTCGGCCCGGATCTCGCCTACGAGCCGCGCCACATAACGCGCCTCCGCGTTCATGTCGGCATCCGCAAGCCCGTGGACTCGAACCGCGCCGCCGGCGCCTTTGGCGGCGCTTGCCGCCACATGCGGGACGGCCCCCTCGTCGGCCAGGAACCGGGGCGGCAAGAGTCGCGCGAAGGCATCGTTGACCCAGGCCACGAGCCCCGCCCGGGAACGGAAATTGGCGCTCAGAGCCACCGGCTCGAGCCGCCACGGCCCGATCCCTTCGGGGGCGAGCTTGAAGAACAGACCCACCTCGGCCTTGCGAAAGGCGTAGATCGATTGCATGGGATCGCCGACGATGAACAGGCTGCGGTCCTCGCCCGGCACCCACTCGCTCGTCAGGCGCTCGAGGAGCCGGTATTGCAGGATCGATGTGTCCTGAAATTCGTCGACCAGGACGTGGCGCAGCCGGCGGTCAAGGCGCAGGGCGCCGGCGGTCGGTTCGCCCTCCGCGCCCAACGCCTGCAGGGCCCGCAGGGCGCACTCGGTGAAGTCCCACTGGCCGTGACGGGCAAACACCAGCTGAAGCTGCGCCGAG
Organism: Acidiferrobacter sp.; assembly: GCA_027449165.1. Taxonomy (GTDB): domain Bacteria; phylum Pseudomonadota; class Gammaproteobacteria; order Acidiferrobacterales; family Acidiferrobacteraceae; genus Acidiferrobacter. The sequence goes on from DAIDMD010000051.1 coordinate 16,795, forward strand.
GCCGCCGGGAGGATCTGCAGCAAGGCCGAAAGCCGCCGCCATTGCCCGTCGTCATAGGTGCATGCCCCCCAGCCCGCAAGCGCGGAGAGCGCCGCGGCGAGCCCTTCCGGATCGCTGAACTGCGCCATGAAGGCGCGCACCGGCCCCAGGTCCTTCGGCCAGTCCTTGAGCTGTTTGCGCAAGGTCCCGCCGGCCGTCAGGAAACGCCCGGCCAGCCGCTGCCAGAGGCCCAGGGCCTCGGTCCCCTCGGCGCGCAAGCGCGCGGGCTGCCAGTCGGTCTCGCCCGTGACCGCCGCCAGATAGGTACATGTGGGCGCAAGGGCCTCCTCCGGAAACAGCGCGCGCGCTTGCGCCATGGCGTCCAAGGCAAGCCGCAGGAACACCCCCTCGAGCCGCGAGCGCGCCACCTCGGGGGCGGCCGATCCGATCTCGAGCACGATGGGAAGCCATTGCTCGCGACGGCTTAGAAGCTCGCTCACCAGGCCCACGAACCGGTCCACGTCGTTGGCGAGCGCCGGCAGGAGATCGGCGAGCGCGCGGCCTGCGGCATCGTCTTGTCCCAGACCCGCGAAGGTCGCGAACGCCGCCTCGGCGTACAGGGCCTTGGGCGCCGAGGCGATCTCCAGGGCCACACCGGCGCCGGATGCCGCCGGCCATTGGCTGACGACCTGCGCGCAGAACGCGTCGAAGGTCTGGATGCGCAGCCGTCCGGGGCAGTCGGCCAGAAACCAGCCACGCTCCTCGCCCCATCGTGCGGCGGCCTGCGCCAAGGACGCGATCTCGCGTTCGTAGTCGTTGTCCCGGGGTCTTGCGAAATCATCGGTCAAGGCCGCCAAGACTCGCGTACGCATCTCCTCGGCGGCCTTGCGCGTGAAGGTGAGCGCCAGGATCTCCTCCGGCGTCTCGACGCGCGCCAGCAGGGCCAGATAGCGCTGGATCAAAAGCGCGGTCTTGCCGGACCCCGCCGGGGCCTGGACCACGAGCGAGCGGGACGGATCGGCGGCCAGTCGCCGGACGTGCGCATCAGCCGTCATCGCCGCTCCCATCGGTCTCGCCAATCCGGCAGAAGCTCTCGCGCCCGCAATATTCGCAGGCCCCCTCGAGCGGATCGACGGTCCCGGAGCCGACGGCGAAATCCGCAGCCAGACGCGCAAGGAGCTTAGGCCACGCCGCCGTCGCCGCGTCCCACGCGTCCACCACCGTGGCCCCGGGCAGAAGGTCGGGGTCACGCACCCACGCCTTATAGCCGCCATCGCGCGCCGACAGTCCGGCATAGGCGATACCCGCGACCTCCGCACCCTCGGCGACCGCATAAAACAGGAGCTGCGGGTACTCGGGTCTGTCGGTGGTCCAATCCACGACCGGCATCTTCCCGGTCTTGTAGTCGATAAGGACAAGGCGCCCGCCGACCCGGTCGGAACGGTCGATCCGTCCGCGCAGCACCAGGGGCCCGCAGGTATGCGTCACCTCCTTCTCGCACGCGACCACCTGAAAGGCGGGCCGCCCCTCCTCGCGCGCCAGGAAGGCCGCCAATGCCCCCTCCATGCGCCGCGCCTCGAGCGCCATGAAGGCCGCCGGAAAGGCTGCGTAGGCGTCGCCCGCCGCGGCCTGCGCAGCCGCCACCGTCTCGGCGATCTGCCGCGCACGCACGTCCGCATCCCAAGCCTGCCAGATCCGCGGCTCCGGAAACTGCGTAAACCACAGCTCCATGACCTTGTGGAACACCGCGCCGCGTACCGCCGGCGCTAGCCCATAGCCCGGCGCCTCGAGCGGATCGGCGCGCAGACGATATTGGGCCAACGCCCGGAAGGGACAGGCCGCCTGCGCCGCTAAAAGCCCGGCCCCAAAAGGCCCGATCCGCGACGCGTCCAGGGGCGCGGCATGCGCCGCAGGCGTCTCCAGCGGCGCGCGGCCCGCGAAGATCCGTTCGGCCCGGCCCGCGAACACCGGCCCTAGGTCCTCGCGGGCCCCGCGTTCGATCAGGATCCGGCTGGGGCGCAGGGGCTCGGACCCATCATGCACGCCGCTGCTCAGGATGGTCTCGGGCGCGGCACGCGCGAGATCCGCGACGATACGGTTGGCATACTGCACATCGTCCTCGATGAAGGCGTGCGGTAGACGGTGGGCCCGCTGGAAGGCGAGCGGCAGCAAGGGGTGCGGGGGACGCAGCGGCGGCCAGACCCGGTCATGCAGATTCATCATCCAAAGTCCGTCGAACGTGAGGCCGACCGCCTCGAGCGGTCCCATGATCTGCAGCGGGGCGTCGGCCTGACCCTGCTGAAAGATCCGGTCGCCGAGCACGCCGGCGATAAACGCCAGCGCCTGTCCGTACGAGAGCGTCTCGACGACCGCGTCCAGGGTCGCGAACGACTCCATGGCCTCATGGACCGCCGCGATCGCCTGGTAGTCCCCCGGCCCAGCGGCACCCGGCCACCCCAGGGTCTCGAGCGCGCCCATGAAGGTCTCCGCCCAGGCACTTGCCGGCGAGCGCCTCGGCCATCGCCGGGCGATCCCCGTCAGGCGCGCAAAGGCCGCCTGGGCCGATGGCGTATCGCCGCGGCGCACCGCCCGCGCCACCGAAGCGAGATCCATCTCCGCCGCGCCGCTTAGCACCTCGTAGGCGCGCACCGCCCGCGCGGCCCGCTCGCCCGCCGCACCCCCGAGGAAGGGCGACTGGATCAACGAGGCGGCCTCCGCCGCCGCCACGGTCCCGCCCGCCAGACGCCAGACGCAGAGCGCCGCCGCCACCGGTGGGGCCTCGGCAAGCGGCGGGCCAAGAGAGATCTCATAGGCGGCGGTGTCCGGCCCATGGCCCGCGAAGACCTCGCGGGCCAGACGCGCGATGCGCCGTCGATGGGCGGCGAGATCCGGCACCACCAGCGCGTAACGGCCGCCGGGGTCGGCGGCGATGCGCTCGCGCCCCCAGAGGAGCGCTGCGGTCAGTTCCGCCGCCGTACTGGGGAAGATCCGGGCATCCGTCCGATCGGCCCCATCCGGGAGCGGGAGGACCACGGACGGGACCCCGATGGCCCTACACGCCGCCTCTACCGCCTCCTGGGCCGGCGTCAGGCGCTCGAACCCCGCCCACAGGACCCGAGGCGCAGGCCGCACCTGCCCGCCGCGGATCGCCTCGGCCACGCGCGCGGCGTCGTGCGCGGCGTCGTCCCGCGAAAGCACCGCAAGCCGCCGCGCGAAGGCCTGGGCAAGCGTCACGAACACCTCGCTCTCGCGATCCCCCCCGCCCTCCGGGACCGGCAGGGCATAATCGGCCAGCAATTGCCACGCCTCGGCCGCGAGCGCTCCGAACGCCCGGTCCTGGCAGAGGAACTCCGAACCCTGTTCGGCCACGAGCTCGGACCACAGCCAAGACTCCTGGGCGGCGGTCAACGGCGCCCGGGATCCGGTCTGCGCCCGCGCCAGATCCGCCGTCCGCTCGACGAACGCCTGCCAGGGGAGCGCGTCCGGCGCCTCCCAGACCGCCCGGCCGGCCGCGCGCTGGCGCTGGGCATAGCCCAGACGGACATGGCGGGCCAGCCGGTTGTTCGCGGTGATGACGCAGGCCCCGGCGGCCAGCGCCGCATGGACGTCGGCATCCGCGCCGCCCGTGAATTCGTCCGTGCTTTTCAGTACCATAGCCCCCCACTATGACGATACGCACACGCTTTGCTCCAAGCCCCACGGGCTACCTGCACATCGGCGGGGCGCGCACCGCGCTCTATTCCTGGCTGTTCGCCCGAAGGCATCAGGGACGGTTCATCCTGCGCATCGAAGATACCGACCTCGAGCGCTCGACGCCCGAGTCGGTCGCCGCCATTCTCGAGGGCATGGCGTTTCTGAACCTCGACTACGACGAGGGCCCATTCTACCAAACCCAGCGGTTCGATCGGTACCGCGAGGTCCTGTCCGAGCTGATCGCGCAGGGCCACGCCTACTATTGCACCTGCACCAAGGCCGAACTCGAGGAGCGGCGCGCCGCGCAGATCGCGCGCAAGGAGAAGCCGCGCTATGACCGCCGGTGCCGCGAGGCCGGACACGGGCCGTCCCCGGAGGCGGTGGTGCGCTTCAAAAACCCGCTCGAAGGCGAGGTCGCAGTCGACGATGCCGTCAAGGGGCGGGTGGTGTTTCGCAACGACGAATTGGACGATCTCATCATCGCGCGCAGTGACGGCACGCCGACCTACAAATTCACGGTGGTCGTAGACGACATGGATATGGAGATCACACATGTGATCCGCGGCGACGACCACCTGAACAATACGCCCCGGCAGATCAACATGCTCCGCGCGCTCGATGCCAAACCCCCGGCCTACGCCCACATCCCGATGATACTCGGCGAAGACGGCACGCGGCTTTCCAAACGCCACGGGGCGGTGAGCGTGATGCAGTACCGCGACGAAGGCTACCTTCCTGAGGCGTTGATCAATTATCTCGTGCGCCTGGGCTGGGCGCATGGGGATCAGGAGATCTTCACGCGCGACGAGATGATCGCACTGTTCGATATCAAGGACGTGCATTCGGCCCCCGCGGCGATCAACCCCAAAAAGCTCCTGTGGCTCAATCAGCATTACATCAAGACCCTGCCGGCCGCCGATATCGGCGAACGCCTGCGGCCCTACCTCATGCAGCGCGGCGCCGACCTCACGTCCGGCCCCCCGCTCGCAGAGGTCGCCCAGGCCCTCCAGGAAAGAGCCAAGACCCTGGTCGAGATGGCCGAGCACGCACTCCTCTTCTACCAGAAGGACGTCACCATCGCCGACCCGAAGAGCCGGGCACTCATCACCGCCGCGCCCCGCCCCGCCCTGATGGCTCTCATCGAGACGTTCGCAGCCCTGCCCGCCTGGACGCGCGAGGCCGTGCATGCGGCCCTCGAGACGGTCGCGGCTGCCCACGGACTGACCTTCGGCAAGCTGGCGCAGCCGGTGCGCATCGCGGTGACGGGGTCCTCGGTCTCGCCGCCCATCGACGTGACCTGCGGCCTCCTCGGCCGCGAGCGCTGCACGGCGCGACTTAAATCGGCGCTTGATTTTACGGAGCCGAGGCCTTAGAGTGGCGGCGCTCTACGGGGCCATAGCTCAGCTGGGAGAGCGCCTGCATGGCATGCAGGAGGTCGGCGGTTCGATCCCGCCTGGCTCCACCATAAAATCAAGCACTTAGCTCCACCCTCTTCCCTTCAAGTTCGAGTTTGTCCACCATATGTCCACCTGAGCACAGCGGGGGTGGGCATGGCGAGTTTCCGAGCAAGGCCTGGGCCGCACGGCCGGCGAGTTTGGCAGGTCAGAATCAAGAAAAAGGGCTATCCAGAGATGGCCCAGACGTTTGACCTGAAGGGCCAAGCTGAGGCCTGGGCCAAGAAGATCGAGTCGGAGATGGATAGCGGGGTCTTCGTTTCGCGCACCGAGGCCGAGAACACGACCCTGCGCGAGGCCCTGGACCGCTATCAGAGCGAGGTCGTGGACCACAAGCGCACCAAAGGCGAGGACGCGATCTGCCGGTGGTGGGCGGCTCTACCCATCGCCCGGCGGCCCATGGCAGGCATTCGCGGCAAGGACATTGCGGAGGCTGTCAAACTCAAGGAGGCCGAGGGCGTCGGGCCACGGACGGTGTTCGCGTACCTCGCGACGCTCTCCCATCTGTTCACCCTGGCGCGCCGGGAGTGGGGTATGGAGTCGCTGGGGAACCCTGCGGAATTCGTGCGCAAGCCGCGTCAACCGAATGCCCGCGACCGCCGCCTCGTCGACGACGAGCAAGCCCGCCTCCTGGCCGCCGCTGCCGTCTACGGCGGAGAGATCGGCCCCCTCATCACCTGGGCCATCGAGACCGCCATGCGCCGCGGGGAGATCGCGGCCATGCGCTGGGACCACCTGGACCGCAAGGCCCGGGTCCTCCTGATCCCGGAAACGAAGACCGGGACGCCCCGGCGGGTGCCGCTCTCCACGGCCGCGCTGGGAGTCTTGGACGGGCTGCCCCGGCGTATCGACGGCAAGGTCTGGGGTATGCGCCCCGACTCGATCAGCCAGGCCTTTGAGCGGGTCTGTAAGGCGGCCGGCATCGAGGGACTGACCTTCCACGACTTGCGGCACGAGGCGACCTCCCGGCTGTTTGAGAAGGGCCTCAATCCTATGCAGGTGGCGGCCATTACGGGGCACAAGACATTGCAGATGCTCAAGCGGTATACGCACCTGCGGGCCGAGGATCTGGTGGGGATGTTGGGGTAGCGGTCATACCGCGGATTCATGCCTTGTTGCCCCGCGTAAATGCGTTATCATGCCACTATACGCTGTCACCTAGACTCAATGAGGGGGAGAATGAGGCCTGAAGCTACGAAACGCCGGCAGTACTGGGTCTCCGAACTAGCGAAGCTGAGTGAATCATTCAGCAACGACTCCGCTCAAATGATTCAGGAACTTCGGTCTGATATTCGCAAGAACGGAATCGATGCCCTCCTTGACCATCTTAGGTTATGCGGATCTGTTCCGGAGCACTATGGTCATGATTCGTCGGAGGAGAAACTATATTCGAAATACACTGATGCTGTCGTTTCCGGGTCATTTCAGGCGATCGGGCTCCAAAGTACCGTAATTCTTGCGCGGGCCGATGCTGCTGACGTTCAGGCAACAGGGGGCGGCTATTCGCTTGTAGCAGACGCCAAGGCCTTCCGTCTTAGCCGAACCGCCAAGAATCAGAAGGATTTTAAGATCCAGGCTCTAGACGGCTGGCGGAACGGACTGGACTATGCGATTGTGGTCTGCCCAATTTACCAATTGCCGAGTCGCACAAGCCAAATATACCAGCAGGCCATTGCCCGTAACGTTTGCATTCTTAGCTACTCCCACTTGGCCGCCCTCGTGAGATTCGCAGCTGAGCGCGGCGCTCGCCACGGCAAAAACAGTCTAAAACGGATACTGGATGCTACCAGCACACTGCATCCAAGCAAGAATGCTGTGGACTATTGGTATGGAATCAACCAAGCCCTTCTAGGAGGACTAGGAAAACATCGTAATCTTTGGACATCTGAAAAGAAAGCCTCCCTGGAAGCATTGGTTATAGCAAAAAAGGAGGCGCTGAAATATCTGCGAACTGAGCGCGATCGGCTCCTCAAACTTACACACCAACAAGCACTCGACGAGCTAATTCGTGCAATGGGGCTTGAATCTCGTATTAAACAGGTCGAGAGCATCGAACACGGGAACCTGCTAGGGTAGCGACCATTATGGCAGTAAAATACTGCATGAATTCAGTTTTTTCTTGTGATGGCATTCAAGCTGTTCGAGAGCTAGAAGAGTCGAGTATTCATTTGATATTGAGCGATATCCCGTACGGCATCGGAGTGGATGAATGGGATGTTCTCCACAGCAATACAAATTCTGCACTTCTAGGGACAAGTCCAGCCCAAATTAGGGCCGGCGCGGTGTTTCGACGGAGAGGGAAGCCTTTAAACGGCTGGTCCGAGGCAGATCGTCGAATACCAGCTGAATACCAACGATGGTGTGAGTCTTTTGCCGGGGAATGGCTCAGAATCCTCAAGCCAGGCGCCTCGGCGCTAGTCTTTGCGGGACGCCGTCTTTCTCACCGCTGCATTGTTGCCTTCGAGAATGCCGGGTTCACCTTTAAGGACTCGCTAGCGTGGCTCCGCCAGTCTGCTCCCCACCGGGCGCAGCGCATTAGCATGGTATTTCAGCGACGCAGAGATGAAGCAAACGCAGAGAAATGGGATGGCTGGCGTATAGGTAATCTCCGTCCCACATTTGAGCCGATTCTTTGGTTCGTAAAACCATATGCGATTGGGACAACAATTGCGGATAACGTGCTGGCCTACGCGGTAGGTGCATTCAATGAGCAGGCTTTCACGCGCTACGAGAAGGTTCCAGACAACGTCCTACGGTCGGGATTTGCTAAGGGCGAAGGTGGTTGGCACGTCGCACAGAAGCCCGTGAAGTTGCTTCAGTCTTTAATTGAGCTCACTACTATCCCTGGCCAGCTTGTTCTTGACCCATTCTGCGGTAGCGGATCCACTTTAGTCGCAGCGAAGCTGACAGGTAGAGCATATATGGGTTTCGAGGTGGACGCCGAAGCTGTCAAGATCGCAAGGGAACGATTGGCCCCCGATGTCTTCGAGGTTAATGGTATTTAAATTGGATGACTACACGCACCTGCGGGCCGAGGATTTGGTGGGGATGTTGGGATAGTAGGGTTTTTCCCCAAAAACGGGGAAAACTACCCGCGCCGCCACACGGGTACCGCAGACAGGTCTATGATCGCCGACCGTACCGGCCGGCGCGGATCCCGCCGTGCCTCCTTCTCCTCCCTTTTGCGTGCCCGATACCGCCGGGCCGCCTCGGCGTTGCGGATGGCGCGCGGGACGGGACTGGCGGGACGGCCGCGCTTGGGGGTGCATACGCACGCCTTGGTTTTGCGGTCGCCGACCCGGTTGCCTCCCGACCTCACGGATCCCTGCGTGCACCTACTCATAGCGATGCTCCTGTGTCGTTTCTGTGGTTTATTATCGGTGACGCGTCATATTTCATCAAGCTATTGCGATGATGCGTCATCAAATATGTGGCGTTTTTGGGGTAGGTCGCCGACCTGGTTGCCTGTGTGCCCGGTCATGCCCCACCCTTTTGCCGTTTCTGTGGTCTATTAGTGGTGACGCGTCATCTTTAATCAAGAAATTTCGATGATGCGTCATCGTAACTAGGGGGGCGTGGGGAGGGGGTCGGCGGCTATGCACGCCTGGCGTCCTCCACTATCGCCCCCCGCCTCGATCCAGGTTGTGAATAGGCCCCGCACTATCCGGGGCCGGTGGAAACCGTCTAGGCGCCGGCCGCCTCTTTAATCTGGGCCAGGGTTTGGGGGATCCAGTACAAGTCCAGTTCTGCTCCCGCCCCCGTGATCTCCGGCAGAGAGATATAGCCCATCTCCCGCTCAGGTGCGCATTCCGGCCATTGCTGCCACCCATTCCGATGTCAAAGCTGCCACCCAGTCCGGCCATTGTTGCCACCCTATCGGAGCGGAGCGACGCGGGGTTGGGTTGGGGTGTGGGTTTAGCTGGTTTCGGTCTCCTTGGGT
>DAIDMD010000052.1 GCA_027449165.1 Acidiferrobacter sp.
GATGTTGTAGGGGAGGTTGCCGACGAGGCGCAGGCGGCCCGGCACGGCCTCGCACAACGGAAAGCGCAGGGCGTCGGCCTCGTGCACGACGACCCGGTCCGCGGCGAAGCGCCGCCTGAGGCCGGCGATCAGGTCGCGATCGATCTCGATGACATGGAGCTCGGCGAAATGCCCCAGCAGGTGGGCGGTAAGCGCCCCGTCGCCCGGACCGATCTCGACCGTGCGTTCGCCGGGCATGCCCGCGCACGCCCTCCCGATGCGCGCGAGAACGGACTCGTCGCGCAGGAAATGCTGGCCGAAGCGCTTTTTAAGAACCGGCACGGCCGCGTGACAAGGCCTTGGCAAGCGCCATGGCGGCGGCCATGCTGCCGGGATCGATGGGCCCCGTCCCGGCCCGGTCGAGGGCGGTCCCGTGGTCCACCGAGGTTCGGGGGAAAGGCAGCCCGAGGGTGACGTTCACGCCCTCCCCGAAGCCGCGCGCCTTCAGCACCGGAAGGCCCTGGTCATGGTACATGGCCAGCACCGCATCCACCTCCGCCAAGCGCTCGGCGACAAAGGCGGTATCGGCAGGCACAGGGCCCGCAGCCCGGATGCCTCGCGCGCGCGCGCGGGCCACGGCCGGCGCGATGACCTCGATCTCCTCGCGCCCCAAATGGCCCCCCTCTCCGGCGTGGGGGTTGAGGCCCAACACGGCGATGGCCGGGCGCGCGAAACCGAAATCGCGCCGCAGCGCGGCGTCCAGGATGTCGAGCGCGGCATCCAGGCGCCGGGGGGTCACCGCCGCGGGCACGGCGGCGAGCGGCAAATGGGTGGTGAGCAACGCGACGCGCAAGGTGCCCGCGACCAGCATCATGACGACCTCGCTTACGCCCGCCTCGCGCGCCAGGAACTCGGTATGGCCGGTGAAGGGATATCCCGCCTCGTTGATGACGGCCTTGTGGACCGGCCCCGTGACCAGCGCCGTGAACTCGCCATCGAGGCAACCCCGCGCCGCGCGCCTGAGGCAGGACAAGACGTAATCGGCGTTCGCCGGGTCCGGAACGCCGGGGACCGCGCGGCGGCCGAGCGCCACGGGCAGTACCGAGGGTCCGCGCACCCCGGGGGCGTAGCGCGGCCAGTGCCGCGTGCGCCGGCGCAGGCGCGCCCTTTCGTCGAGGAGGTCGGGGTCCGCTATGCACACCCAGTCCGCCGTATCGTCATAGTCGAGCAGGGCCATCAGGTCCGGCCCGATCCCGGCGGGCTCTCCGGGCGTGACCGCGATGACCGGGCGGTTAGGCGCGGCCCGGGTAACGGACATAGGCGTCGTCGCGCAAGGTCTGCAGCCACCGGACGTAGAGGGCGTTACCCTTGCGCATGCGCAAGAGCCGGCGGGCCTCCGCGCGCGTCATGCCGGCGCGCATCCGCCGACCCGTCACCTCGATCAGGGCCTGACCCTGATCGGTCGCGTAAGGCCCGCCCACGGCATGCAGGGGGAGGTGCCGCGCCGCCGCGGCCAGCGCGGGCGGGAGGGCCGCGACGCCGACCCAACCGAGCGACCCGCCGCGGGTGGCCGCGCTTCCCTCGGAGTAGGCCCGGGCCAGGGTCTTGAAATGCGCCCCGTGGGCGAGCCGCGCCTTGAGGGACTTCAGTTTCTCGCGCACCGCGAGGACCGACATCCGCCGGGACGGCCGCAAGACGATCTCGCGCAGGCGGACCTGCTCGCGCGCCGGCCCTTTCACGCCGGCGCGCTTGCCCTTGAGCTTGATGAGGTAGAAGGCCCCGTGTCCCGCGACCAGCCGCACGTCGCCGGTCTTCATGTCCCGCAGCGCGCGCACGAAGGCCGGACGCAGGCGCGACGCGGTGCGCCATCCGACATCCCCCCCCTCCAGGGCATGCGGATCCTGCGAGTAGGCGATCGCCGCCTGGCTGAACGCCTCGCCCGCGCGGATCTTCGCGAGGATGCGCTGGGCCTTGGCCCGGACCGCCTGACGCTGGGCGGCGTCCGCCGCGACCGGAAGCTGGAGCGTGATCTCGGCGATATGATAGCGGCTCCCGTCGGCGGCACGGGCCTGCGCCAGGAAGCGGTCGACCGCGCGGCGGGTGACGACCACCGAACGGCTGATCCGGCGCATGACGAGCGCGCGTATCGTAAGCTCGGTGCGCAACCGGCGGCGGAAGCTTGCGGGCGTGAAGCCCTCGGATGCGATCGCCTGCTCGAATTGGGGCACCGTCATGTGGTTGCGGGCGGCCAAGGAGGCCTCGGCGTGCTTGAGCTGGGCGGCGCCGACGCGGATGCCGATGTTGTGGGCATACTGGAGCTCGAGCCGCTGCAAGACCATCTGACTCAGGACCTTCCTCGCCAAAAGCCGCCGCGGGGGCACGGTGACGTCGCGCGCCGCCAACCGTTTCATCAGCAAGGAGACGCGCTTGTCCAGCTCGTTTTGGGTAATGACCTCGTTGTTCACGACCGCGACGATCTTGTCGATCGTTATCGGGCGGGTGGCGGCCGGGGCCGGCGAGAGTGCGGCGGACATACGGTGATCTCCTGACTTTTAAGGGCCGAGCATGAAGCCGTGTTGACTTAAGGGCACGATCGGCGCGGTCCCGAGTGCCCCCAGGCCGTTTAATGTAAACTCGAACATCGCGGTCGTGAATTGGGTGTTGTTAAGCCCGAGGGTCTTGCCCACATAAAATCCCGCGCCCCAGCAGCAGCTATTGTATTGGATACCGAGATAGGACTCCAAGCTCGCCGACTGCATGAGCGAATAGCTGGTCTCGGCCATGGTCGACCAGCGCGCGAACACCGGCCACTGGACCGACAGGTCCACCTGCTCCTGGACCCCGCGGATGTACCGATGGCCGAGCGTCACGATGGCGTTGGGCTTGGGATGGTATTCGACGTAGGCGTCGCCCTCGTCGGTCTGGTTATTGTTGGGGTTCCAGGCGAGCGACCCCCGCACGTACCACCGCCGGCTCAGGCGGGCGTAGACCTCGGCCGCCAAATCCGACGTACGGTTCAGCACGCGGGTCTGGTAGGTCGCGTAGATGGAGGGTTTGTGGAAGTAATAAATCTCGCCGACGCTCGCCCGCAGCCGCTCGCGGCCCGCCGCGGAGTACAGGCGCGTGGTGAGCCCCGCGGTCAGCTGGTTGGCGTCGACCTGGCGGTCCGGTCCGAAAAAGCTGTTGGTCCGAAACAGGTCCGTGTAGGTGAAGGGCGCGGGCGCGGTGTCGAAGAACGGGATGTTTTGCTGATTCCGATAGGGGACGTACAGATAGGAGAGCTCCGGCTCCAGGGTCTGCCGGGCGCCGCCCAAATCCGCGCGCTCGAAGACGAGACCGTCGGTCAGGCTCGCCACCGGCGTGGTTCTGCGAATGGTCGGCTGGCCCGCGATCCAATAGTCGGTCTCGCGCAAGGCGAGCCTGGGGTTCACGAACCCGGCCGGCCAGCGCCAGGGATAGCTGAACGCCGGGGTCAGGTCGAGGCGGTCGGCGGGGGCGGTCCCTCCGCCGATGAAACGCACGGCGCTCGCCTTGAGGCTGTAATGCAGGCGATCGGGCTTGGCGGTGCCCCGCGCGCGAAGGAAAAGCCCGGGGAGCTCCTCGTAAGGCTGGTAGGCGCCGCCGATGCTCGTGTCCAGGAGCTGGTAGGAGCTGCTCGCGATCCGCAGCCGCAGCCGCCGCCCCGAATAGCCCACCTCCCCCAACTGCGGCAGATCGACCTGGGACGCGAGCGCGAAATTCGCGCTGAAATTCGTGTAGAACGCCGGATCGGAGACCCGATTGTAGTTGATGTTCGCCCACCAGTAGGGACCGAAGATCTGGTTGTGGGCGATATGCAGGGCGTAACGCGGGCCGCCGTAGACGCGATCGGCCGGGATATAGTCGACGCGGTCCGAGCCGCTGAATCCAAGCCCCAGATAACGGAAATGGTTGCGGAACAGTACCCCGCGCCGGGTCAGGATCTCGGGCGTGGTGGTGAGGTCGTAATTGGGCGCGAGGTTCCAGTAGTAGGGGATCGACAGCACGATGCCGGAATTGCTCACGGTCCCGTAGCGCGGCGGCAGGAAGCCCGACTTGCGCTTGGACGATATGGGGAAACTCAGGTAGGGCCAGTAGAAGATCGGAATGCCCTTGAAAACCACGCGCGCGTTGGTCGCGATGCCGACGTCCTTCGTGTAGTTCAGGTGCAGCCGGTCGGCGTCTATGTACCAGACCTTCGTGCCCTCCGGACACATGGTATAGCGCGTATCCTTGATGTCGGACTTGTGGCGGCTCCGCAATATCACCATCACCGCGCGCCCGCGGGCGTTGCTGCCCGGGAGCGTGAAGCGGACGGCGCGGGCGACGCCCCGGCCGGTGGCGCGGTTGACGTGCAGATAGTGGGCGCGCATCTCGCCGCCCTGCGCATTGGTCACGTGCACATGGCCGATCGCGGTAAACGCGTTGGTCCGGCGGTTGAACCGGACAAGCCGCGCGCGCACGGTCTCCGACCCGTAGGTCAAGACGACCCGCCCGCTGAATACGGTTATGCCGTCCGCAAAGGCACGCGCCTTGTCCGCCACGACGTGGGCGATCTTGCGGCCCCCGCGCGTCGCCATGAACGGGGCCGGGTGGGCGGCGGGCGGGGGACACGCGGCGCTCGCGCTGTGGGAAACCACGAACAACAGCAGGAGCCCCATCGAAGAGCGCGCGGCAACGATCCGGGGCATCGGGGTGTCGGCCAAATGTAAATGGCCGCTAAAATCGCATACAATCGGCCGCCTAGGCAAGGCCCCCGCTTGGTTAAAGGAGAAGATTTCGTGGCCGAAGACGAACGGTTCGCCGCGCTGACGCGGTTTGCGGCGCGCGCGCTGGGCACCACGGCTTTCGCGATAGCCCCGGCATCCTCCGACGCGAGCTTTCGGCGCTACTTCCGGATCACCGCCGGCCAGGATTCCTGGATCGCCATGGACGCCCCGCCGGGGAAAGAGGACCTCGCGCCGTTCGTCCGGATCGCGCGACGCTTCGGCGCCCTCGGCCTGCATGTACCCGAGGTGCTGGCCTGCGACACGGGCGCCGGGCTTGCCCTGCTGACCGACCTCGGGGAGACCCCGTACCTCAGCCGGCTCGACCGCGATACGGCCGACCGCCTCTACGGCGATGCCCTGGGGGCGCTGGTGGTGCTGCAGACCGGGACCTTCTCCGATCCGGACTTCCTGCCCCCTTACGACGAGACCCTTCTGCGGCGGGAAATGGAGCTCTTCCCCGAGTGGTATCTGGCGCGCTACCTGGGCCGCCCGCCGACGAGCGGCGAGCGGCGCATGCTCGATGGGGTCTTCGACCGTCTTGGCACAGCCGCGCTCGGCCAGCCCCAGGTCTGGGTCCACCGCGATTACCACTCGCGCAACCTGCTGGTCAACGAGGCCCACAACCCGGGCATCCTCGATTTCCAGGACGCGGTGCGGGGCCCGATCACCTACGACCTCGTCTCGCTGCTCAAAGACTGCTATGTGTCATGGCCGAGGGAGCGCGTGGTCGACTGGGTTCAGGGCTATTGCCAGCTCGCGCGCGAGTCGGGGCTCCACCGATGCGAGGACGAGACCCTGTTCCTGGAGTGGTTCGATCGCATGGGCATTCAGCGCCACCTGAAGGTCGCCGGGATATTCGCCAGACTCTTTCTGCGTGACGGCAAGCCCGCCTACCTCCGGGATCTGCCGCTCACGATGCGTTACCTGAAAGAGGCGACCGCGCTCTACCCGGACCTCGCGGAGCTGCACACCTTCCTGGTGGCCCTCCCGGAGTCGCCGTGAAGGCCATGATCCTGGCCGCGGGGCGCGGCGAGCGCATGCGCCCGCTGACCGACACCCTGCCCAAGCCGCTTTTGCCGGTTCGCGGGACGCCAATCCTGGATCGGCTGGTCGCGCGACTCGCGGCCGCCGGGTTCCGCGACATCGTCATCAACATCGCGCATCTGGGCGACAAGATCCGCGAGCACCTGGGGGCGGGCGCAGGCCTTGGCGTGCGCATCACCTATTCGGACGAGGGCGCGACCGGACTCGAGACCGGCGGCGGAATACGCCGCGCCCTGCCGCTGCTCGGCGATGAGCCGTTTTTGGCGGTCAACGGCGACATCTACACGGACTACGACTTCGCGCAAGCCCCCGCGGCGCCCGCCGGACTCGCCCATCTGGTCCTGGTCGACAACCCGGAGCATCACCCGGACGGCGACTTCGGGCTGCGCGACGGGCGCGTAACCGACGCCGCGCCGCGACTCACGTTCGCGGGCATAGGGGTATACCGGGCCGCGCTGTTCGCCGGCAAGCGCGAGGAACGCTTCCCCTTGGCCCCGCTTTTGCGCGACGCCGCATCGCGCGGACTGGTCTCGGGCGAACACCATCGCGGCCTCTGGATCGACGTGGGCACGCCCGAACGGCTCGCCGCCTTGAACCGGGGACCGCGCTGATGGACACGTCCGAAGACGTGGCGTTGCCCGCCGGACTTATCGCCGAGATGCGGACGCAGTGGCGGGTCCTGATCGATACTGCGGTGTGGGGTGACCTAAAGAGCGAGCAGCTGGGCCTCTTGAGCCGTCTGCGCAAACGCATCCTCGAGCTGGGCGAGCGGCTCAAATCGCTCGATGCCGATCGCGCATGGATCCCGAAGAGGCGCGAACGCATCAAGAATCTGCTCGGTTCATGCCTCAGCGCCCGCGACGCGCTCGCCCAGGCCGAACGGGCCGCGCAAGGGATCGGCGGCGGCCACGACGCCGATGCGCTCGCACAGGCCTTCCTGGGGCTTCGGAGAATCATGACGTCCGAGCTGCAAAAACACGAAAATGCCTGGGCCGAGGCCCTTCAAGCCTTGAACGAGGGGGCCTTGCGGGAAGACGACGAACTCTAAAAAAAGGCCGTGTCGGTGACACGGCCCATTACACCCTCCGTCGCCTACCTCTTCGGACGCGCCTTCTTCTTGGCCGCCGAGGTGCGGGGCGCCGCCGACTTCTTGGCGGCCTTCTTGACTGACGTCTTGGCACGCGACTTTGCCGCTGACTTCGGGGCCGATGCCTTTTTGATTGCCGCCTTCTTTACGGGCGCCTTCTTCTTCGTCACCGACTTCTTGGCCGCGGCCTTCTTTACCGACGCCTTGGCCGACGCACTTTTTCGGGCCGCCTTCTTGGGCGCCGCCGATTTCTTCTTTGTTGCCATACGCTCACTCCTTCGTTCATGTTAAGAGTCGCACCCCGCCAACTCTCCGCCTCCCTGAGTTCGGGCGTCGGGGCAAGGAGCCAACCGGCCAGTTCGCGACCGAATCGCCATCTCGATCGCATTCTTGCGAGCGCGGCATCTCGAGGCGCGCCCAATTCCCACCATGACCGGCGCGGTGGTTGCGTACTTCACGAGATCGCCGCGCCGTCAAGGCTAACTGTAACAGCGATATCAACATTTGCAAACAATTTAGCCAAGCTGTTTCTCAAAAACCGCGGCTGGGGTTCCCTATCCGCGATCCGCGCGCGCATCAAGCGCTGCACGATAGGTAGTCCGCTCGCGTCCGGGTAACGGCCCGAGCGTGTCCAGCAAACCTGCTGCAGGGGATCACCGCCATGGCGATGCGGCCAGAACGACCGGGCCGGCACGCGAGGAATGCGTGCGGGCGGCAACCGAAGACGCCCTAGACAAGGCTTGGGCGCGCGATGGCAGCGAATCTGGCATGATGCCGCATGTTCCTGGTTCCCCAAGCGGGTTCCGACGGCGAGCAGTGGCCTCACGAACCCATTTTCCTTCATTGCCGAATCCGGAGGACGTTTACCGATGACCAAACTGAGCCCACACGAGCTTCATACCTTGGCAGACAGGCTCGCGCACCGTCGCCGAGATCTCGCCGCCAGGATTCAGGCCGGAACCGCCGATGCCGGTCATGACAATCTTCGGCGCGCAGGCGGGGATCCGGGGGATAAATCGGCCGAGGTCCAGCAGGCCGAACTCAACCTCACGGAGATGGAAAACGAGGCGCGCGAACTGCGCGCCATCGACCAGGCACAGGAACGCGTAAAGAACGGGACGTACGGATACTGCGTGGAATGCGGCCGCCCCATCCCGTACGCACGCCTCGAGGCCTACCCGGCGGCCGAGCGCTGCACCGAGTGCCAAACACGCCACGAAGGGGTCCGCGGGGGGCGCGACGCGACACCGTCGCTGTAAACCGCCTCCACTGGCCAAGAGGTGCGGCCCCGGGCCGTGTCGGCTTCTGCGTCCGCCGTCTTGCGTCCCACGCCGATGGCGGCCGGATAACTCGGGGATGCGGCGCGCTTGGTCTCCCGTCGATCCGTAACGAGGGCGCGGGCCATCGGCTGCGGGAATGACGCCCGCGCGGCCCGGCCGACGGCGGCGGCCGCACCCCGGGGCTGAACGCGCACACGATGCCGGGACGCATCCCGCAGGAAGATCCGGCGGAGGCTCTCCGAAACCGCAGACCCCTCGGCAGGCCCGCTCCGCGATGGGCTAGACCGCGAGTGGGGCGGCGCGATCTGCTAAAATGGCGGCGCGGCAGGCTTTGCCGTCTCGTTGGATGGACATGAGGATGCAATTGACCGTGATCGGCACGGGCTATGTTGGGCTCGTGACAGGCGCATGCTTTGCGGAGATGGGAAACGACGTCGCGTGCGTCGATATCGACGAGCAAAAAATCGAGGGCCTCAAGCGGGGCGTGCTCCCGATATACGAGCCGGGCCTCGAGACCATCGTCGTAGGCAACGTCAACGCGGGTCGATTGCGATTTACGACCTCGCTCAAGGAGGCCCTTGCCGACAGCGACGTCTACTTCATCGCCGTCGGGACGCCGCCCAACGAAGACGGATCGGCGGATCTGCGGCATGTGCTCGCCGTGGCACGCGATATCGGCCGCCATCTCGATCACTACGCCATAGTGGTCGACAAGTCGACCGTGCCGGTCGGGACCGCGGAGCGGGTTCGCCAGACGATCGCCTCGGAACTCGCGGCGCGCGGCGTCGAGATCCCGTTCGATGTCGTGAGCAACCCGGAGTTCCTGAAGGAAGGCGATGCCGTCAGCGACTTCATGCGCCCCGACCGCGTGGTCGTCGGATGCGAATCCGACACCGCGCGTGAGCGGATGCGGGACCTCTACGCGACCTTCATGCGCAACCACGAGCGCCTGCTGTTCATGAGCGTGCGCGCGGCGGAAATGACGAAATACGCGGCCAACGCGATGCTCGCGACCAAGATTTCCTTCATCAACGAGATCGCGAACCTCTGCGAGCGTCTGGACGTGGACGTGGAGAGCGTCCGGCGGGGGATCGGCTCGGACAGCCGCATAGGATACTCGTTCATCTATCCGGGCTGCGGCTACGGGGGGTCGTGCTTCCCGAAGGACGTCAAGGCGATCATCCGGATGGCCGACGAATGCGGGTTCGAATCGACGGTCCTGAAGGCGGTCGAGGCGCGCAACGAGCAACAAAAACACGTGTTGTTCGCCCACATCGTCGAGGAATACGGCACCGACCTCAAGGGTCGCCATTTCGCCCTTTGGGGCCTGTCCTTCAAGCCCGGGACCGACGACATGCGCGAGGCGTCGTCGGTAGTCCTGCTGAACGGGTTGATAGGCGCCGGCGCGACGGTCACGGCCTACGATCCGGTGGCCGCCGGCGCGGCCCGCGCCGAGCTGCCGAAATCCTGGTTCGAAGGCGGCGCGCTGCGGATCGCGACCGACCAGTACCAGGCGCTCGAGGGCGCCGATGCGCTGATCCTGGTGACGGAATGGAAACCCTTCCGGCACCCGGACTTCGAGCGGATCGGCCGGCTTTTGAAGGAACGGCGCATCTTCGACGGGCGCAACCAATACGACCCGCAGCGGCTCGGGGAGGAGGGTTTCCGGTACACGGGGATCGGGCGGTCGAATCTTCGTCAAATAAACGACTCGGCGAAAGTTGACAGAGGGCGGCGGTCATCGTAGCGTGGGCGCCGGGAGGGGATATGACTCATACGGCGCATACGGTGGAACAGCTCTTCGGGCGGGCGTTTTTCGATCTGTTGTTCGAGGCCCATACGATCCATAGGCGGCACTTCGACGCCAACGAGATCCAGATCAGCACCCTGCTCTCGATCAAGACCGGCGGCTGCCCCGAGGATTGCGGATATTGCCCGCAGTCGCGGCGCCACGACACCGGCGTCGAGGACGAGGCCCTGCTCGGAGTCGACGAAGTGGTGGCGGCCGCCCGCCGCGCCAAGGCGAACGGGGCGGGACGATTCTGCATGGGCGCCGCCTGGCGGGGGCCCAAGGAGCGCGACCTGAAGCGGGTCGCCGAGATGATCGCGGCGATCCGCGATCTGGGGCTCGAGACCTGCGCGACGCTTGGGTTGTTGCGCGAGGGCCAGGCCGAGCAACTGGCCGAGGCCGGGCTCGATTACTACAACCACAACCTCGATACCAGCCCGGAGTTCTACGGGGAGGTCATCGGCACACGCACCTACGACGACCGCCTGGAGACGCTCTCGCGCGTCCGCAAGGCCGGACTCAAGGTATGTTGCGGGGGGATAGTCGGCATGGGGGAGAGCCGGCGCGACCGGGCGGGCCTCATCGCCCAGCTCGCGGCCCTCGACCCGGCGCCGGAGAGCGTACCGATCAATCTCCTGGTCCGCGTCCCCGGCACCCCGCTCGGGGACCGGCCCGCTCTCGAGCCCTTCGAATTCGTTCGTACCATCGCCGCAGCGCGCATCTGCCTGCCGAAAAGCCGAGTGCGCATCGCCGCGGGACGCGAAGGCATGAGCGAGGAGCTCCAGGCGCTCTGCTACTTCGCCGGCGCCAACTCGATCTTCGCCGGCGACGTGCTGCTGACCACACCCAACCCCAAGGCGGCGGCGGATCAGGCGCTGT
>DAIDMD010000053.1 GCA_027449165.1 Acidiferrobacter sp.
TATCGGCAACCCCGACGGCGTGCGCCGCCACCGCTGCGGCCGTCACCACAACCAGCGCCTGAGCCAATGGGAGTACGGCCGGGACATCGATTACCTGCAACAGAAGTCCGAACAAGACCGCATCGTGTGCTTCACCGGGGATGAACGCGGCACGTCCAGCCGGTGTCCCGTACACAGGCAGCGCGGGAGCATCGATCACGGAGCACGGTGCGTTGGCGCGGCCCGCGCCTGTCGTTCATGGTGAGCAGATCAACCGCAGCGATCGGATAGCGGTGTCCCGTCGTGCCCGATCGTATCCTGTAGTGCATGGAGGTTTCCCTGTGCGCGGGGAAGCTGGCCAAACGGCCGGACGTGTCGGTCGCGACGCCGGCCTGTGTGCCGGAAGAGCGCGGTGGGGCGATGGGGTGGGCGAAGAGGGGAACTCGTCGCTCAGGTGGCGGCCGGGCCGCGCGCCGAGCGGCGTCCGGCGGGAAGACCGGCAATAGGCGGCAATAGGCGGCGCGAGGTCGAGGGTCTGATTGCGGGCCGTCGCGACCGGCTCTCCCGTTTTGGTGAGGTGCTGGTGCGGGACCGGAGCCGCTTTGCACGATCGGGAACCGACGCCCCGATCGGCTCGGCCGAAGGGCCCTTGTTCCGGCCGGCATCATGCCGCCCTGATGCCTGCGGCGCGGCCAAGAACGGACGCCCACAACGTCGGTGCCCCCGCCCCTCCGGCGACGAGGCCGCGGGCCGGGGTGTGGCAGGGGGCGGCCATGCGGACGCCCCCTATGCCGATTACGCCTTGTGGTAGGAGATGATGCGTTCGACCTCGTTGCGCGAGCCCAGGATGACCGGGACGCGCTGATGCAGGCCGGTCGGCTGGATGTCCATGATCCGTTCGCGGCCCGTGGAGCTCAAGCCGCCGGCCTGCTCGACGATGAAGGACATGGGGTTGGCCTCGTACATGAGCCGCAGCTTGCCGGCCTTCTTGGGGTCCTTGGTGTCCTTGGGATACATGAAGACCCCGCCGCGTATGAGGATACGATGTACCTCGGCCACCATCGAGGCGACCCAGCGCATATTGAAATTCTCGCCGCGCGGTCCTTCCTTGCCCTGCAGGCATTCCTCGACGTAGCGCTGCACAGGCGGCTCCCAGAACCGTTCGTTGGACGCATTGATGGCGAACTCGCGCGTGTCAGGGGTGATGTGGATATCGCGGTGCGTGAGCAGGAACTCGCCGACGTCGCGGTCCAGGGTAAATCCGTTGACCCCGTGGCCGGTGGTCAGCATGATCATCGTCGAGGGTCCGTACAAGGCGTAGCCCGCGGCGACCTGCTTGGTGCCCGGTTGGAGGAAGTCGGCCGCCGAAGGCTCGCTCACCCCATCGGGGCAGCGCAGGATGGAAAAGATGGTCCCGACCGAGATGTTGACGTCGATGTTCGACGAGCCGTCGAGGGGGTCGAAGACCAGAAGGTACTTGCCGCGCGGGAACCTGGCCGGTATCGGGAATATGTCCTCCATCTCCTCGGAGGCCATCGCCGCCAGATGGCCCGCCCATTCGTTCGAGCGCAACATGACGTCGTTGGTGATGACGTCGAGCTTCTTTTGCGTCTCGCCCTGCACGTTCTCGCTGCCCGCCGATCCGAGAACGCCCATGAGGTCGCCCTTGTTGACGGCGTTCGATATGACCTTGATCGCGGTCACGATGTCGTTCAGAAGCGACGTGAAGTCGCCGGTTGCGCCTACCACCCGGCGTTGCTCTTCGATGATGAACTGGGTAAGCGTAGTGCCTGTATGCATGCAAGCGATCCTTAAAATGATGTCACGAGACGATAAGGGCGCGCTAACGAGCCCTCCCCGGCGCCCCGGCCACGAGAACCCGCCATTATACAAGCAAAGTGCCGCCAGTCGCCCCCTCCCTTGACGATCGGTCCCCCGCGCAGGGCCTTTCTGTCGGGGCTTCCCCGAGCGTCCGGCGCGACAGGCCCCAGGCCACACCCCAGGGCGCCTCGCGCATCCGGGCGCAGGCAAGATGCTGTTTACGAAGGCCGGGCACCGGGCGCCCGTGCCCCCAGGGGCCGGCGCAAGGCGAGCGCGGCCGCGGCCCCCGGCTGTGCCACTCGATCCGGAGGCTCTCATTGAATTGTCTAATCCATTATCGACACACGGCGTGGAGTATAGTAAAGTCCATTTCGCACGAAATTGCGCGTGAAATGAAAGATATGGGATTACCCCATGCTGCATAGCTACGCGGCGACCAATTTCCAGTCCTTCCTGGATCGCGTGGAGGTCGATCTTGTCGTCAACCAGCGCGCGCCCGACACGGACTGGATAGCGACCAGCGTAACCGGTCAGCGCGTATCCAAGGTGCTGGCCGTCATCGGCGCGAACGCTTCCGGCAAGACAGCGTTGCTCAAGCCCTTGGCGTTTCTGGGCTGGTTTCTGAGTGCCTCGTTCCAGCAAACGCAGCCGGGAACCCCCATCCCCGTTTCGCCGCATTTCGCCAACAACGCCGAGCCGGTGGAATTGGAATGCACCGCTGAGATCGAGGGCGAGCTGTGGCGCTATGTGCTGCGTTGCACCCCGCAGCGGGTGCTGCACGAAGCGCTGTACCGCAAACGTGACCGTTTTCGCTACGTCTACATCCGGGACTGGGATGAAGGCAAAGCCGCTTACATCGTGCGACAGCAGGACTTTGGCCTCGATCCCGGCAAGGCGGTGGAGGCGCGGCCCAATGTGTCGCTGATCGCCTGGGCCGCGCAATACGGCGTGCCCCTGGCGCTCAAACTCGCAACACCCATCGTCGGCACCAACGTCAACATGGTGGGCCGTGTCCAGACGGGCGATCTGGCCGTTTTGGAGGCCAGCAAGGGCTTTTATGAGAACCCGCCCCTGCGCGCGCAGCTGGAGCGCCTGCTCTGCAGCTGGGATCTGGGTCTGTCTGGCCTGAGTATCCGCGAGTCCGAAGTCGCGCGGAACCTGCTGAACCCCGATATCAAGCAGAAGGTATGGATGCCCCACGGCCGTCATGCCAGCCACGGTCAGGATTTCGAGCTGCCCTTTTTTCTGGAATCCAACGGCACCAAGAGCGCGTTCTCGTTGCTGTCCGTTTTGCTGTCCACCCTCAGCAAGGGCGGTTTGGCCGTGATCGATAGATTCGAGAGCGACCTGCACCCCCACATGCTGGCGGCGATTCTCGATCTTTTTGCTAGCCGGCGGACCAATCCGCACAACGCCCAGCTGGTGTTCACCAGTCACGCCATCGAGGTTCTGAACCTGCTGGACAAGCATCAGGTCATGCTGGTGGAGAAAAATGCGGATTGTGAAAGCACCGCCCTGCGGCTCGATCAGATCAGCGGCGTACGCGGCGATGTCAGCCTGTACGGCAAATATATGGCCGGTGCATTTGGCGCGGTTCCCAATCTGTAATGGCGCCGCGGCATCCGATTCGCCCGCAATACCACACCCTGCTCCTTGTCGGCGAGGCCAAAACCGAACAGGCCTTTCTGCAACACGTCAAGGCACGGTATGCGCAGCGCGAGCGGCATGCGGGTGACCGAGCGCTGCGCGCACGGCAAAGGCGCGGGGCATGTGGTGGACTATGCCATCCGCCAGCGCATTCATAAGTTCGACCATGTTGCCGTGCTGCTTGATACCGATGACGGATGGACCGCCAGAGTGCAAAAGCGCGCGCGGGAAAAGCGCATTCGGGTGTTGAAGTCCGAGCCATGCTTTGAGGCGATGCTGCTGCGGGCCATCGGCCAATTCGCGAACGGCTCAGCGAAACACCTGAAAACCCGGTTGTCGCCATGCGTCCAGGGTGACGCGCTCAATCTGCACAATTACGAGACGCGCTTCGACGTGGAAGCTCTGCAAGCCGGGCGAAGGATCGAACCGACACTGGATGACTTGCTACGCTTGCTCGCGGCGTGACCGTCGACGGCGACGCTCCCCGCCAAAATAATGGTATCCGGATTTGAGTGTGTTTCCGGCGTCTGAGCCGGCCTCTGTCATCTTGGCGTAAAACCGGATTTCGTTGTCGCTTTCGGCATCCTGTTGCTTTATCATGAAACCGGATTTTGTTGTGGGAGACGAGCACATGAAGCCCTCTGAAGCCTTGGCATCGAACCGTGCCGCGATCCGGCATGTGGTCGAGTCTCACCGCGCCCGCAACGCTCGGGTGTTCGGCTCCGTCCTGCGCGGCCAGGACACCGACAGCAGCGACTTGGACATCCTGATCGACCCGACGCCGGAAACGACGCTGTTCGACATCAGCGCGATCCGCGTGGAATTGCGCAAGTTGCTCGGAGTGCCGGTGGACGTGCTGACGCCAAACGGGTTGCCGGACAAGTTCCGCGCTGCCGTGCTCGCGGAGGCCAGTCCCGTATGAGCCGTGATCCCCGGCGGCTGCCCGACTACCTGGGGCACATTCTTGAAGCCATCGAGCGCATCCACGCCTATGTGGAAGATGTTGACGAAGTTGGCTTCTTGGCCAGCAAGATCGTCCAGGACGCCGTGATTCGCAACCTGGAAGTGATCGGCGAAGCCTGCCGCAACGTTGAGCGAGCCCACCCGGAGTTCGCAGCCGCGCACCCGGAGCTTCCATTGGCGCTCGCCAATGACATGCGCAACGCCCTGGCCCACGGCTACTTCAGTGTGGATTTGGTGATCGTTTGGAAGACGATTCACAACGATTTGCCCGTGCTGTATCAGCAGGTGCGAGCTCTGGCTGCGGAAGGAAGACTGGTTCGGTGATAAGAAGATGGGGACGAACCTTGGCATTGCAGCAGCCTTGGTCACTTTCTATGGGTGCAAGCATTCGCCACGGAACGGGTGCGGTGAGGTGATCGACATGCACAACGACCGCGAGGCGATGTGCCCTGACGCCGCGACACTGATGGCCGATCAATCCTTGCACGGGGACGGACTGCGGGAGTTCCTCAGCGTTCATATTTGTGGGTGAGTTCATGCCCGCGAACATCCTGAACCTCCCCGACTTCAAAGTGCAGCGGGTCGAGGAAGCCGACCGCGACCATCACGTCTACGCTGAAGTCTCGAACCCTCCCGGCGTCTGCACGGCCTGCGGCTCTGACCGCCTGATCGGTCACGGACGCAACGAGCAAGTCATCCGCGACCTGCCGACTCACGGCAAGCGCCTTGCGATCTACGTGGACACGTGCCGCTGGCGGTGCCAGTCCTGCGGCAGGACCTTCATGGAGGCGCTGCCCGCCCTCAACGCCAAGCGCGGGATGAACCGACCGGCTGGTGCGCTGGATCGGCCAGCAGAGCTTGAAGCGCACCTTCGCCGGCGTCGCCGATGACGCCGGCCTGGACGAGAAGACTATCCGCAACATCTTCCGCGACTACATCAACGAGTTGGAAGCCGAGCTCCGCTTCGAGACTCCGAGGTGGATGGGCATTGACGAAATCCACCTCATCAAGCCGCGCTGCGTCATCAGCAACATCCGCAACAACACCATCGTCAACATGCTCCCGAATCGGGACAAGAAGACGGTTGTGAACTACCTCTACAACCTGCAAGGGAAGTCCGAGGTGCAGTACGTCGCGATGGACATGTGGACGCCGTACCGCGATGCGGTGCAGGCCGTGTTGCCCGATGCACGCATCGTCATCGACAAGTTCCACGTCGTGCGGATGGCGAGTGACGCGGTGGAGAGGGTCAGGAAGGGCCTGCGCGAGCAACTGACGCCCAAGCAGCGCCGTGGGCTGATGCACGACCGTTTCGTGCTGCTTAAGCGCGAGCGTGACGTGAACGACAAAGAAGCGCTGCTGCTCGATGGCTGGATGAAGGACTACCCCGAATTGGGAGCCGCGTACAGGCTCAAGGAAGCGTTCTATGGCATCTATGAGTGGTCAGGCAGCCCCGAAGCCGCCATCGCGGCCTACGAGGCTTGGAACAAAGCCGTTGTGCCCGAGGTGCGGGACGCCTTCCACGACCTGATCCGGGCCTTCACGAACTGGCAGCCCTTCATCCTTAACTACTTCGAGCACCCCGTCACCAACGCCTATGTCGAGTCGTTGAACTCGCTGATCCGGGTCATGAACCGGCTGGGGCGCGGTTACTCGTTCGAGGCGCTGCGGGCCAAGATTCTCTTCACCGAAGGCGCGCACAAGCACAAGCTGTCTCGCTCGAAGTTCGAGCGCAGACGTGAGCCGGATTTGGCGATGGCGGAAGAGGTGGCAGGCTGTGGTGTTCCGGACGACGCGATGGGCTACGGCCTGCCACGGGGCCACTTGGGAAAAGCGGTTCTGACGCCAAGAAAGGGCGCACCGAAGGCCGCGCACCCACACGAACCACCAGGGCTGCCGAAGAACTACGGGGCCGACATAGGGACACTGCGAGCTACTGGAATCCGGGCGGCTGTGAGCCTTCAAACAGAGCCAAATCCGGATACCCGGCAACGCCGACCGGCTGGGCTCGTGGGTGGGTGCCTGTCCCGGCAATAACGAGTCGGCGGGCAAGCGCAAGTCCGGGCACATACGCGAAGGCAATCTCTACATACGCGGTCTGCTCTGCGAATTCGCGCATGCCGCCGGCCGCACCCGGTTGGCGTTCAAGTCGAAGTTCCGGTCCCGCCCATAAGGCGCGGCCACAAACGATCCAGCGTCGCTCTTGGGCATAAAATCCTCCGAACGATCTTCCTTATGCTGAAGCGTGGCGAACCTGACCGGGATTCCGCCACTGGCGACGAGGCGCTGTCCGTGCCATGCAACGCCCCTCGGAGTATCGAGGCGCTGACCCCGTACGGCTTCGTCACGCACTGCCGGCGCCTGATCGTCGCGCCCCATCACCGCGTGACCCTCACAGGTCAGGGCTATGCCTGCCTCCAATATCGTCTCCTTCACGCTCATCGAGTCTCCAAGAATTGGGGTCCACTATTTCTGGTGTGCCGGACCCCCCTACCGGTTGTCGGGCGCGGCGGACCGCGGTTCCCCGGCGCCCGCGCACTGCGCGCATTCCGGGCTATGATGATTTAAACGGGTCTTGCCGTCGCCCCATCGGGACGTTCAGGGCGGGCCCGGGCCGGGCTGTGGCAGTGCGGCCGGGAATGCCTGATCGGGCAAGGAGGTTTTCCTATGGTAGGATCGCAAGGTTTCCGGGGATGCGCGGCGCTCGCGGCCGCGGCCTGTTTCATGATGGGGATCCCAGCCGGGGCGCACGGCCTCATGGTTGCGCCGCGCCCCGATGGCGTGACCCTGGCGGCCCCCGGTTTCCGGCCTTTGGTCGGGGTGTCCGGGGTGCGCGGGGCCGTCCGCGCAGGGGCGGGATTCTGGCCCGCGAGTCCCGCCCTGACCGACGATTATTACGAGGACGGGGATCGCCGCTATCGCGACGATCGGGAGCGGGGCGATCGCGAAGAACCGCGGTATTACGCGCCGTTTTACTACCGCGCCCCCGAAGGAGAGCGCGGCGATCGCGGGAACTTCGGGGATCGGGGGGAGCGCGGGAACTTCGGGGACCGGGGAAATTTCGGGGATCGGGGGGAGCGCGGGAACCTCGGGGACCGGGGGGATTCGGGGGACGAGCGCCGCTGACCGCGGCGCCGGGTGCGCCGGATCGTGTGCGCCATGGGCCGCCGGTAGACCTGCGCGCCCCCTTTGGCCGGCCCGGATCGTCCTGCGATCTATCCCGCGGGTCGGGCGTTTTGCGCCGGCGGCGCAGCCGGCCTTACGGGGCCTTCCCGGCCCGATCGCAGCCGTAAGCCGGCCCTCGGCGGCCAAAGAGCGACGGCCCGGCCGATCGCATACCCGCGCGGGCCATCCCCGGCGCATAACCCTAGGCGGGAAGGCCGCGAGGCCGCCGCTGTTTGTCCTCCATTCCATCCCCTCCGGAGTTCGTGCTCCGGAAATCCCCCGAATGGGGGGCGCGGCGCGTATGCGACCCGCCCCAGATTGGGGAACACCGCTTGGCTTGGCCTGCCCGAACCGTCGTGCGGGCCTTGCCTGGAGCCGGCGCCGGCCTATAACCATAGGATTTGTATGGCATTGCGGCGGCGGCTGGTGCGGCGCATCGGCCGGTTGACGCCGCTAGTCCGAAAAGCCGCCGCCGGAATAGCGGCCGCTCGGGCGTAGAGCCCGGAAATCGATCCAACATTCCGGAATTCGGCAGGGCCTGAGTTGCAAAATCGCTGAAAAATCATGGTTCAGGCGATCCGGCCGCCTGTGCGGCGCGGGATATGCATGGGCGCACGACATTGTGTTCGATGTCACGATTCTGCAATGCCCATTGTGTTGACAAAAGAACCTCATCTATACTGGGCGCGCCTTCTTCGAGGCCGCAAACCGCGTGGGGTTCTATTGACCGGGCGGGTCCGGCTGTTGATCGGAGAAGGTTTGCCGATGGGCGATAACGCATAAAGAGGACACAATGAACACATCCGTTCGCAAGGGCCTTCTCGGGGCCGCGGCGCTTTTTCTGGGTATGACCATGGTGATGCCGGGTGCCGCCTCGGCTGCTACGAAGGCGAAGGCGGTGAGTCATAAGGCCGCCGCGCATAGGGTCGTGGGCAACGCGCACGTCAAGGCGATCCAGGAGGCCTTGGACAAGGCCGGCGCCAAACTGAAGGTCGATGGCCTGATGGGCAAGAAGACCGAGGGCGCCTTGCGCGCTTATCAGAAGAAGCATGGCCTGAAGGTGACGGGCACCGCCGATAAGGCGACCCTGAAGTCCTTGGGCGTCAAGTAAGGTGCGACGCCCGGGCGCGGCCTGACCGCGTCCGGGCGTTTCTTTTTCCCGTCGGGCTCGACTCGCCTTCGCGAGGGGGGGGGTTCTGCGGCTTCATCCGGCGCGTGGACACGCGGCGGCTGTCGGAAGGATTGGCCTTAGGTTATCCGGAAATCCCGTTCGCGGCGCGCAGCCTGCCCTAGGATTCGATCAAGAGATCCTGCGGTGCGGCGGACTTCGAGCCGCCCATGAGCAGCACCAGCGGCAGCATACCCAGAAAACCCCAGAAGACGAACACGAAGGCATCGAGTATGCCGCGCATGGCGGCGTGCTGGGCGAGGATCTGCCCCATGGTTTGCGCCGCGGCGGCGGTAAGGGGGCGCTCATGGAGTATCGGGGCGAGGGCCGCGGTGTAGGGGGTGATGTGTCCGCCCATCTGGTTCCAGGCCACCTGCGTGTATTCGCTGATGATCGTGGTGACGAGTGCGATCCCCACCGACCCGCCGAGGTTGCGCATGAGGTTGAATATCCCCGAGCCCTCGGCGGTCTCGTGCCGGCTCAAGGTCGAATAGGCGATGGTGAAAAGCGGGATGGAGATGAAGCCGAGCCCGAGCCCGCGCAGCACGCCCGGCCAGATGATCCAGGCCATGTCGACGTGGAGGTTGTAAAACAGCGTGAGGTAGGAGCCGTAGGCGCCGAGCGCGATACCGCTGAGCGCCAGGGCCCGCGGATTGACCCCTCGGCCCAGCAGCCGCCCGGCCAGGCCCATCGAGATCATCGCCCCCACCCCCTGCGGGGCCATGACGAGGCCCGCGGTCTGGGCCTCGTAGCCCATGTGTTCCTGCAAAAAGAACGGCAGGATCACCATGACGCCGTAGAGGGCGAGCCCAAAGAGGCCGATCCCCAGGCTCCCGAGCGCGAGCGCCCCGTTTTTCAAAAGCCTGAGGTTCACGATCGGCCGGTCGACGGGGAGCGACCGCCAGACGAAGAGCAGGAGGCTCGCGCCGGCCACGACGGTCAGCGTCACGATATTCCGGGAGCCAAACCAGTCGTCCTGGTCGCCGAGGCTCAAGACCGCCTGCGTGCAGCCGAGCCCCACGGCCATCGCCACGAAGCCCACCCAGTCGATCGGCCGTGGATGGTCGCTGCGGCCGGCCTCCGGGACGTCGCGGATCAGCAGAAAGAGCGCGACCAGTCCGACCGGCACATTCACGTAGAAGCACCAGCGCCACGAGGCGTCGTCGGTGAGGTAGCCGCCGAGGATGGGGCCGAGGACCGGCCCCAACATGATCCCCATGCCGAGTGTGGCCATGGCCACGCCGCGCCGCTCGGGCGGATAGCTTGCGACCAGGATGGATTGGCCGACGGGCACCATGGAGGCCCCGAGCAGGCCCTGGAGGAAGCGCCAGACCACCATCTCGACTATGGTGTGGGACTGGCCGGCCATGGCCGAGGTGAAGACGAAGCCCGCGACGCTTGCGATCATGAGGCGCCGCTGGCCGAAGCGCTCGACGAGCAGGCCTGTCATGGGGGTCACTATGACCATGGCCAGCATGTAGCTCGTCAGGATCCAGCTCACCTGATCGACGTTGGCGCGCAGGCCGCCCTGCATGTGGGGGAGGGCGACGTTCACGATCGTCGTGTCGAGCACGTTCATGATGATGCTCGCCATGACCGCGAAGGTTATGGCCATGATGTTCGCGGGGGTTTGGGTCTGGGAGTCGCTTGACGCCAAGGACGGGTCTCCTTCCTTGCGGGCGGACGGCCGCGGCCGATCCGCAAAACGCCATTCTATGCCATCGCCGCCAAACGTGCAGCGGGCGCCGAGCGGGCGGGCCGTGTCCGGGCCCAGACCGGAGGGGTGGGGCGTGGCCATGTGGCACACGCCTTGAGGCCGGCGTAGCTGGCGCGGTGCACTCCTTCGGTGATACCTTGATCGGCGTGTTCCTGGTCTATGCTAGAGGAGGGGGTCGGGTGCCTTCGTGAGAGGAGGCCGTCATCGGCGCAGGGAGCCCGGCCGGTCGTCAACGACCTTGGGAGTCTATGGGCAAACCGCGCGGACCCGAGAGAGTCTCGCAGGGACGGCGGACCGAATGGCGCCAGCGTTTCGCGGCGGTGCCCCACCGTTATGCCTTGATGGTGGCGTACTGGTTCATGGTCGCGGCCACCCTGGTCTTTTCCGTCGCCTACGGCTGGCATTCCTGGCAGCGCTATAAGGAGTCGGGCCTCGATCGGCTCATGCTCACCACCGCGCTGATCGCCACCGGGACGCACCAAAGCCTCGATCGCGAGGCCTCGGGTCTCCAGTTTCTCGCGCGCCGCCTGCGGGCGATCCACGCCCTGCGCCACCCGGCCCGGGCGCGCCGCGTGCTGCGGGAATATCAGAAGGTCTCCCCCGAGATCGCGAGCGCCGACCTGATCGCGCCGGACGGCCGGGTGGTGGCCTCGACCGCGGTCTCCCAAGGGCAGCCGCTGCCCGATTTTCGCAAGGCGCCGGATATCTGGCCGGGGCTCCACCGGGCCCTGCTGCGCCCGGGACTGCATCTGCACAGGCCCTTGCATGGACCGCTGATCGGCCATTGGGTGATCGGTTTCAGCGACACGGTCATGGGTCCCAGGGGGAACGTGTGCTTCCTGGTGACGACGCCGATCCGGTTTCGGAATTTCGAGGACCTGTTCGCCCAACTGCCGCTGCCGCGGGGCCTTGCCGTCGGCGTTATCCGCAACGATTACTATTTGGAGGGCCGCCAGCCGGTCCCGCATGGTGACTTGAGCGCGCTGCTCGATCGGCCGCAGAACGGCATTCTCGCCCAGACCCTGATGCGTCATCCGGATGCCCCGGACGGGGTCTTCGGCGGCTGGGTCAGCACCGACCGCGAGTATCGCTATGGCGCGTTCGTGCGGGTCGCGGGCTACCCGCTGATCGCGTTCGCGGACGTCCCGCGGGCCATGTGGGTCGCGGGGTGGTGGCGCCGCCAGGCTGAGATCCCCTTGATCTTTCTTGTCGCGGCGCTCGCCTTCAGCGGCTTTGCCTACCGGCAGGTGCAGATGCTGGCGGTGCGTTCGGAGGCCGAGGCGGCGCGCCGGGCGGAACTGCTGAGGGCGCTTGTGACCCACGATCCGCTCACCGGCCTCTTGAACCGCAAGGGCCTGTATCCGGTCTTGCGGCGGGCGATGGCCCGCGCCCGGCGCGATGTGCGGGTGATGGCGGTGGGCTTCCTCGACGTCGACGACTTCAAGGGGATCAACGACCGTTACGGCCATGGCGCCGGGGACGCGGTCCTAAAGGAGTTGGCCCGCAGGCTCGAGCGGGCGCTGCGGGGTACGGACCATGTCGCGCGTATGGGGGGCGATGAGTTCGTGCTGCTGATCGAGGGCCTGCGCCGAAGGACGGATCTGATGCCGATCATCGCGCACCTGAAGGAGCGCCTTGCCGTGCCGTTCGTGGTCGACCACCACAGGGTGCCGGTGCGGGTGAGCCTCGGGGTCGCCTTCTTCCCGTTCGATGCCGCGGATGCCGAACGCCTGATCGATCTGGCCGATCAGGCGATGTATGTGGCCAAGGCGCGGGCCGAGGGCGACGAGGCGGCCTGGGCGCGGCTCTACGACCGCGATGTGGCGGCGGGTCCCGGTCCGGAAGTCGGCGGTGTGCCCGACGATCGGCCCGGGCGACGGTAGCGCGGCCCGGGCCGATCGGACGCTATCCGAAGTCCCCGTCGCGCAAGACGCGCAGCCAGCGTTTCAGGCCGGGGATGTCCCGGACCTCGGTGAGCTCCGCCTCCAGGGCATCGGCCATCGCCCGCATCTCCCCGATATCGGCGGCCAGGGTCTTGAGCGCGTTGCCGGGGGTGAGCGCGGCCAGGGGGTCTATGGCAAAGCGCCCCCGGAAATCGATCTCGGCGGCCATGACCTCCTCTTCGAGGGCCTCGAGCTCGCCTTTGAGGGCCTGGGTATAGAGCTTGACGTCGTCGGCGCTCTCGCCGGCGATGACCCCTTGGGTCGGGTCGAGCTCGCGGCGCAGCTCGAGCAGCGGCAGGAGCCGGTCGTTTTCGTAGGCGTGGTTGGCCTTCTGCATGAGGGCGGTCTTGCGGTCGCGCTGGTCCGGATCGGGCTCCCGGTCGGGATGCAGGGCGCTGGCAAGCTTGCGATAGAGGGTGCGGATCGACTGGCGGATACGGTGGCCTTCGGCCTTGGGCGGGGCCTTGCGGCCGCGGGGGGCGCCGTCGGCGCCCATCGCCTCGGCGGCGCGGCGCAGGATCTCCTCGATCGGGTCGTCCTGGCCGGTCCCGTACATCGCCTCGAAGGCCGCGGCCGCCTCGTCCAGATCCCGGGGCCGGTGGCCCCCGTGGTCTCGGCCGCCGTGGCGCTCGTAGAGCGCGCGCAGCTCCGGGTCATCCCCCTCGGAAAGGAGCGATGCGGCGAGCTCCACGATCAGCATCTTGACGGCGCGCCGCTCGGTCTGGGTGAGCCCCTTCTCGCCCAGGGCGCCATCCAGGCGCTGGACGAAGCGGATCCGCAGCGTGCGGCAGGAGGCGTGCAAAGGGAGCAGCTCCTTGGTAAACCGCTCCTGATAGGGCGCGAGCACCGTCCCCCAGGCGGCGAGCCGCTCGCGGGCTGCGTGGATCTTCTTGACGAGCCGGTCGAAGGCCTTGTGGTCCTTGGGCTGCGGCTGCGGCACGGGGTCCGGACCGAACCCGGCCAGGGGCATCTGGGATGGCGACACGCGGGTCTTAAACTCCTTGTCGTGGATGTCCGTCGGGGTGCGCCGTACCGGCTCCCATTCGGCGGCACCACAGCCGCTCCGGGCCTGTCGGCCGCCGGTCAGGCATGACGCCATGGTAAGCGATCTTCGCGCCGGGGTCACGGCCCGGGCCGCGGTCCTGCCAGGGGCCCCGGCGTCTTAGGGCCTGGCGGGCCCGATTGCCGGTATCGCGATCCCGCCGGAGGGCCGGCGGCGCGTCAGGCATTTTGGGGGTCCGGGGTCGCGCGTTTGCGCAAGGTGAGCCCGTAGTGATAGGGCGGCAGGGGCAGGAGCAGGTCGGGCTCGAAACCGGCGGGGGCGACGGCGCCTACGGTCGCCTCCGGCGACAGGCGCAGATCGGTCCGCGGCCCGCGGGGCTGGCCCAGGACCTGGGTCTCCTCGCGCGGCCGCGGGTGCCAGTTGACGATCGCAAACCAGCCGCTGGGCGCGAGTATCGCCGCCACCGCGCGGGCGAGTCCGGCCTTGTCCGGGACGCCGTGGAAGGTATTGGCGATGAGGACGCAATCGAATGGCCCGAGCCCTAAGTGGGCGATCGCCATGGCATCCCCCAGGCGCCATTCGCAGCAGGGGTGGCCGGCGCAGGCCGCCTGGGCGGCGGCCAGCATGGCCGGATCGAGATCGAGACCCACGACCAGGCCTGCCCCGACGCAGCGGGCGAGCGCGGCGGTGAAATGGCCGTCCCCGCACCCGAGATCGAGGACCCGCATCCCCGGGCCGACCCGCAAGGCCCGCACCACGGCGTCGGGATCGGGCCAGAGCGCGCGCCACCAGTCGGCGTCCGGCATGCTGGTGGCGGGGAAGATCGCATCGCGGGCGACGGCGCGCAAGTCGGCGGGTCGGGTATCAGCCATGGGTTGGTCCGGTCATATCGTTTGACGGTGACGACATCCTAAGGATAGCCCCAAAAGGCGCGATGGGGTAAGCCCGTGATCGGTTGGAAAGGTCCGCGCAGACAGCGCCCGGCAAGGGGTCGGGATCGCCCGTGACATGAAGGGGGCTACGCCAAGTATCCCGAGGGCTGGGCCGCAGATAGCACACATAAAGCGGCACCCATCCCTTGCCTCGGACCGGAGGCGGCCCGGAGGGACCGGAGGGGATAGGGGTTGGGCGCGAAGAGCACCGCAAGCGCCGCCGGGCCGGTTGCAGGCCCTGCGGAGGGCGTATCAAAGGGAAACCCCCCCCAGCCTGTTGGCCGAGATACAAGGAAAAGAAGGGAATAACAGTGAGGGCGCCCCTGCCGGGGCGCCCTGGGCCTTAGAGGTCGACCGTGGGGCCGGTTCCGCCGTGAATGGCAGGCGACGGCGCGCGCGGCGGGACAGGCGTCGCGGCCTTCGGCCACTCGACCCGGAAATGGATCTGCGGCGGGGTCCCCAAGGGCCCTGCGAGCGGGGGCAGCAGGGCCTGGCCTGCCATCATCTGCTGCATCGCCGCCTGCAGCAGGCGTTGCTGGGCCGCCATGTTCTGGAGTTCGACCCCGACCCAGGGCGGCAGCGCGGCGCCGGCCTTGGCGTTGCTCGACCAGGTGACGATGGTCATGCTGCCCGGGCCCTGCCAGCGCACGATCTCGGTCCGCAACAGACCCCCGTCGGGCGTGCGATAGACGCGCACCTGCTGAAACGGCGCGGTCATGATCGGGCCGGACGCGGTCTGTGCCCCGGCCGGCTGCCGATGGGCCGGGAGCAGCGCCAAGGCGGCGGCCACGACCGCCGCGACCCCGAGGGTCGAAACCGCAATGCGATATTTCCCTTTCATAGGCGTAATCCCTCCTCTGAGATCGTTACCGTCTCTGACCACCCCTGCATGGGGCCGGTTCCCGGGGGTTTCAAGCCCCCGACGCGGGCGCCCATCCGCCGGTCGAACGGCCGGGGACGCGGGGTGGGTGTCACGACGGCCGCGCATCGCGCGATCTTGCCCCAAGCCCCGTCGCGAACCCGCGTGCTGGAGCGGCGTCCCGTCCCGTAAAGTCGTCGGCGTGCCCGGTATTGGGCAACCGGACCCCCTTTCCCACTGGAGCGCGGTGGCCGCCATCCGCCGAAGACGACAGATGGACCCGGCCGACGCGTCCTGGGGCGGGGCGCTGCAGGGTTGGTTTAGTGAATCGGATTTTAACACGGACCCCTGTGCCGCGTGTAGGCGGCCCCTGGGGGTCGACAGTGAGGCCTTTGCCGGCAGGGAAGCGGATGCCCGCCTTGGTCATCGGCCCCTGCGCTGCTCGATAACGGACGCATGGGCCTGATGTATAGAGTGGATGTTCCGCCGACACCCTGTCGAATTGAACTTTGCGATCGGTCGGCACCTTCTCGGCCACTGCCGACCTGCGAGTTCGCTGGAGCGCGCGACAGCTGGTCGCCACTAATCCGTCATTCCCAATGCACTCCAATTTCGGGCGGCACCCCATTGAGTTTCCACTTGTAACGCGTTACGCTGTAACGCGTTACTCAGGAGGACACCAATATGGTACAAGCGGCACACCGAATGCGGGCAATGCGCGAGCGACGCCGTGCACAGGGGCTACGGGAATTGCGCTTGGTCATACCCGATCCCCATTCCAGGGCCGTTCGGCGACGGGTCGCTCGGCAGGTCACCCGCTTGGACCGAGCAGCAGAGGAAGGAGCGATGCGGTGGATCGAAGCGGTCTCGGAATTTGACGCATAGTGAAGCGGGGCGACGTCGTGACGGTAGCGGCGCCAGGCGACTATGGGAAGCCGCGCCCGGCAATAATTGTTCAGACTGACGCGCTGCCCGCAGCGCATTCTTCCGTGGTCATCTGCCAAATGACCTCCGAGATCGCCGAGGCCCCGGATTTCCGCATCACCCTCGAACCTACCGAAAAGAATGGCTTGCGGACACGCTCGCAAATCATGGCGGATAAACCCGTGACCATCCGTCGCGAGCGCGTTGGACGCAGGATTGGGTCGCTTGACGAGAAGGATGTCGCGCGACTGAATGTCGCGCTTGCGTTTGTCATGGGATTGGCTGACTGATTATCGCGTGCGCTTACGATTCCGCTGCGGAAGCGCAGATTTTGCTGAACCCAGCATCATCGACATCCGCGTTTACATCACTTTGGACGGTAGCTTCTGGCGGCGTGGAGTACCCGAAAAGCGTCGTGGGCGCCTAGGCACTGATGCGATTAGCCGTTCACGAGCATACCGTGTCAAGATCGGCAACCAGCGCGATACCGACCTTACGACTGGATCAGCGCCAGTGGCGGCTCTGGCGATGAGCAGACCACCTCCTTTCCCGGGAGCAGGCTTTCGCGAAGACAGCGGATGCAAAGCCCGCGGAGAGTGTCGGACGCAAGTGCTCCTGTGCCGGCGCGGCGACGGTTCCGCCCGGTATCCGGCGCCACCGGAGACGGTTAGGTTGCCTGGATGATCATTCGAAGGAAGTCGGCCGTGACTACCTCGATCGTGTACTTCTGCGTGGATAACTCAATCTGACCATGCCTTAGCTGCGCGCTTTCACTCTCGCTATAGCCGAAAAAGTCATCCAATACTTCGCTGCGTGACGGCGGTTTGGGCTCTAGCAGCATGAAAGCAAGGATGTCGGCGATGATTTCCTCATCGCGAGACTCGCGGACCTGCTCTTTGGTCAGGACACCCTGCTTGATCCAGAACACCTCGTCCACATCGATACCGTACGGCAGGTCGCGGTTCGTGATCGAGATTTTCTTCATCTCATTGAGGGGAAGCTCGTCGGACGCCGAGACGTCGCCGCGAACCTTAGCTGCGATAAGCCGAACCGCTTGGGCGAAATGGCCGGTTGAACCGGCAATGCGCAGTTCCTGCCGAGACAGTTTCCGTCCGCCCGAATTGATGCGGCGGAACACCTCGTCCACGTCGCCATCGCTAGCGAACTCGTAAATCGACAACGGCATCGTGTACGCAGCAACCTGTACGCAGGCGTCCCGATCTAGCACCGGCTCGCGTTGCTGAAGCCTTCCCTTGTCTAGCAAGGCCTTCGTCTCCGCCATGGTGTTCAGGTCGAAGAAGCCGCCGTTTACGGCGTACTCGTTCTCGATGAACCCAAATGTTAACTCGCGCCCCCATGGAGCCATTTCGTTCGCGGCCTAAAGGCGCCAGTCAATTCGCGGCCTAAAGAGGCCACGTCAGGTCGCCGGTTCCCGTTTCGGACCCCTTGGTGCGTTACCCTCTCGGGATTTTTTCGAGAGGAGACGCGATGAGTAACAGGAGGTTCGAGATGTACGAGATCCGG
>DAIDMD010000054.1 GCA_027449165.1 Acidiferrobacter sp.
CGTGAATGCGGCTGCCAACATAGCCGGTTTTGCGGAGCCTATCGGCACCGCAAGGGCTGTTGTAAACCAGCCTGTATTCGCGCATTACGCCTCCGCGTGATGTAGTGAAAAGCTCCGGCCTTGAGGCCGGGGTTGTTTACACGCGTGCCTGGATGCTGCGCAACAGGCTGCGGGTGTGGAGCGGTTTGTCGCCGAGCAACACCGCCAAGGCGCCGCGCAGCAGCACCTTGGCCTCGCGCAACTGATCTCCGTCCGTGAACGCCTCCTGGGCCAGCGCGATCAAGGTCGCGCCCTTGACCTTGAGACCTTCCCGTCCGTCGCCGCCCGCGATCGGGCCCTCGTCTACGAGATACCGGTAATCCGTCTGGGGTTCCACCGGTTCGCCGCTGCGCGCATCCCGCCGCAGGGCGAGCCCATAGCCGAGGCCGGCCAAGAGCCGCTTCTCGAAGATCCTCAAGACCTCCTCCCGGCAGCCGCTAGCGGCCAGCGCGCGCAAGGCCTCGTCATACGCGACATACAGGTCGGCATGCGCCTCGTGCCGGTGCAGAAGGCGCAGCACGAGCTCGTTGATGTAGAAGGCCCACCACACGGCGTTGCCCTCGAGTTCGATCGCCCCCTCGGGGGCCTCGGCGCGCACCAGCGTGCCGAGCTCCCCGCGCCCCGACCAGCTCAAAAGCAGCGGCTGGAACGGCCGCAGATGAGCCCCGGCAAACGCCTTGCCGGCCCGGCGGACGCCGCGGGCGACCAGCCCCACGCGTCCGAAGGCGTAGGTAAACGCCTCGACCAGGAGACTCGTCTCCCCATAAGGGTAACGGTGCAGGACAAAGCCGCGTTCGCCGTCGATGCGCATCGTTCAATTGTCGCCCCCGTAACCCAGGCTTTGCAAGGCGCGCAGATCGTCCGACCAGCCCCCGCGCACCTTGACCCAGAGTCCCAGATAGACCTTCTGGCCCAGATGCCGCTCCAAGGCCCGGCGGGCCGCGGTCCCCACCGCCTTCAACCCCGCGCCGCCCTGGCCGACGAGGATCGCCTTCTGACCCTCCTTCTCGACGTAGATCACGGCCTCGATCCGGACGAGATGCTTCTCCACCTTGAAGGATTCGATGTCCACCGTCGTCACATAGGGGATCTCCTTGGCAAAGCGCCGGAACACCTGCTCGCGCACGAACTCGGCGGCCACGAACCGGTCGCCGCGGTCGCTCAATTGGTCCTCCGGATAGAGCGCCTCCCGTTCCGGCAGCGCGCGCGCGATCACGGCCTCCAGGGCCTCAACATTGCTGCCGTCGCGCGCCGACAGCGGCACGATCTCGGCAAAGAGGCCGCGCGCGGCCTGGGAGGCCATCAGGGGCAGGAGGGCCTCCTTGTGCGCGAGGCGGTCGACCTTGTTCAGGGCCAGGATGAGTGGGCGGCCCTGCCGATGATCCCGGACGAAGTCCAGGGCCCGCTCGTCGTCGTCTTGCAGCCGCGGACAGGCTGCGACCAGCACCAGGCAATCGGCCTCGGCAACGGCCGCAGCGACAGCGCTATCCATATGCCGGGCCAGGGCGCCCTTGCCGCCCCAGACGAGCCCCGGGGTATCCAGATACAGGAATTGCGCCGCCTCCGTGGTCTTGATCCCGAGGATGCGGTGGCGGGTGGTCTGGGGCTTGGGCGAGGTGATGAGGAGCTTGTGCCCGAGCAGGCGGTTGATGAGCGTCGACTTGCCGACGTTGGGCCGCCCGAAGACCGCGATGGTGCCGCTGCGGTAGGCGGTCATGGGCGCTCGAGCCGTTTCAACGCGCGGCGTGCGGCCTCCTGCTCGGCGTGCCGGCGGGTCGCCCCCTCGCCCTGCGTGGGCTGCGAAAGCCCGGCCACGAGGCACGCCACCTTAAAGTGCTGGTCGTGATCGTGTCCGGTCACGCCCACGAGCTCATAACGGGGCCGGTCGAGGCCGCGCGCCTGCAGGAACTCCTGCAGCGCGGTCTTCGCGTCCTTGACCTTCGCATGGACCTCGATCCCGGAGAGACGGGCGGCGAAAAGGTCTTGCAGGATGTCGCGCGCGCGCTCGTAACCGCCGTCCTGATACAAGGCGCCGACCACCGCCTCCAGGGCATCCGCCAGGATCGAGTCGCGGTCGAACCCCCCGCTCTTCAATTCCCCGCCCCCGAGCCGCAAGAATCCGCCGAGGCCGATCTCGCGCGCGACCGCAGCCAATGTCTCGGTGCGCACAAGCCGGGCGCGCAAGCGCGTCAATTCGCCTTCGGAGAGCTCGGGAAAGCGTGCATACAGGGCATCGGCCATGACCAGATTCACCACGGCGTCCCCCAGGAATTCCAGCCGCTCGTTGTTGTGCGCGCCAAAGCTTCGATGCGTGAGCGCCTGCACGAGCAAATCCGGGGCGCGAAAGACGTAACCCCAGCGCCCAAGAAGGCCGGCCTCCTCGTTCAAGGGCCGGTCACCACATGCCGGTCGACGAACCGGATGTCGGCCGTGATGTTCCCCACAATCGGCACCCGTACATGGTACCGAAAGATCATGACCCTAAGCCCCTGCGCCGTGCGCTGGAAATACAGGTCCTTGTGCACCGAGACATGGCTTACATAGCCCACCGAAAACTCGCGGCGCAAGGCGTCGCGCAATGCGCGCCGCCCCATGGCGCGCGCATCGGGCCGCTTGGCGACGCTCGCCAGGCCCTTCTCGATCTGCCAGTTGTCGAGATAGGCCGGCCCGATCTCGAATGCGACGAACACCCAGAACCCGACCACCACCACACAGACCAGCGCACTCCATAACGACGCACCGCGCTCCCTTCGCCACGTCATATGCCCTCCCGTCCTCTTTATCCTTGACCTAGGGGATACTACGCCCGATCCGTTTGAAGTCCACGCCGCCGCCATGCGCGGTATTCCAGCTAAACCAGATAAGAAACGCGCGGCCGACCAGGTTCCGTTGCGGGACATAGCCCCAGTAGCGGCTATCATCGCTCAAATCGCGGTTGTCGCCCAAGACGAAATACTCGTGCGGCGGCACCACGAAATGCATGGGCTTCTGGGTGATCCCCGGTATGAGGATGATGTGATGGGTGATCGTTCCGAGCTTCTCCGTATACCGGTAGGCCTCCAGGAACTGGCCGCTCTGCTCGGCGTAGAGGTAGGGGCGCTTGTGGTAGTGCGGGATCAGCTTGCCATTGATGTAGAGCTGTTTGTTGATGTAGGCGATGTGGTCCCCCGGGAGCCCGACTATGCGCTTGATATAGTCGATCGAGGGATTCTTCGGGTAGCGGAACACCACCACCTGCCCGCGCTTGGGCTCGCCCACCGACAGGATCTTGGTGTGCAGGACCGGCAGCCGCAGCCCGTAGGCGAATTTGTTCACGAGGATGAAGTCGCCGACGTGCAGCGTCGGGATCATCGACCCCGACGGGATCCGAAACGGCTCGACCAGGAACGAGCGGATCAACAGCACGACGAGAATGACCGGGAAGAACGATCGGGCGTATTCCGCGTAGAGGGGCGGACGGACCGTCTTGTCCTTGCGCGTAAGCGCGTCGATCGCCCACAAGATCCCGCTCAAGAAGAGCAGCCCGACGAGCCATGCCGAAAAATCGTCGAGCAACATCTTACTTGTCCACCCGCAGCACGGCCAGGAAGGCCTCCTGGGGGATTTCCACAGATCCGAGTTGTTTCATACGCTTCTTTCCTTCTTTTTGACGTTCGAGAAGCTTGCGCTTGCGGCTTACGTCCCCGCCGTAGCACTTGGCCGTGACGTTCTTGCGCAGGGCCTTGACCGTCTCGCGGGCGATCACGTGCGCGCCGATCGCGGCCTGGATGGCGACGTCGAACATCTGGCGCGGTATCAGCTCCCGCAGGCGATGTATGAGTTCGCGGCCCCGGTACTGGCTCTGGGCGCGGTGGGCGATGATCGACAGGGCGTCCACCCGGTCGCCGTTTATGAGGACGTCGACGCGCACCAGATCGGCGGGACGGAACTCCCGGAAGTCGTAATCGAACGAGGCATAGCCGCGGCTCAGCGACTTCAGCCGGTCGAAGAAATCGACGACCACCTCATTCATCGGCAGCTCGTAGGACAGCATCGCCTGGCGCCCGAGAAACCGCAGGTCGGTCTGCACGCCGCGCTTTTCCACGCACAGCTGGATCACGGGCCCCAGATACTCCTGCGGGACCAGCACGTGGCAGGTGATGATCGGCTCGCGGATCTCGCGCACGGTGCCGGCCTCGGGCAGCCGGGCCGGATTATCGACGCGCAGACATTCCCCCTTCATGGTCTCGACCTCGTAGACCACGGTCGGCGCGGTGGTGATCAGGTTCAGGCCGTATTCGCGTTCGAGGCGCTCTTGGACGATCTCCATGTGCAAAAGGCCCAGGAAACCGCAGCGGAACCCGAAGCCGAGCGCCTCCGAGGTCTCCGGCTCGAAATGCAGCGAGGCGTCGTTCAGCTTCAGCTTGTCGAGGGCCTCGCGGAACCCGTCGTAATCCCCGGCCTCGATCGGGTAGAGTCCGGCGAAGACCCGCGGCTTGATCTCCTTGAAGCCGGGCAGGGGCTCCTGCGCCGGGCGCCTGGCCTCGGTGATGGTATCGCCCACCCGCGCCCCCTTCACGTCCTTGACGCCGGCCACCACGTAACCGACCTCACCTGTGTGCAGGGCGTCCACGGGCTGGCGCTTGGGCGTGAAGACCCCGACCTGCTCGACATCGTAGTCGCGCCCGGTGGCCATCATGCGCACGCGCGCGCCGCGCGCGAGCACGCCGTCGACCACGCGCACCAGCGCGACCGTCCCGAGGTAGGGATCGAACCAGGAATCGATGATGAGCGCCTTCAAGGGGCCGGATGCGTTCCCGCGCGGCGCCGGGACCAGCGCCACGATCGCCTCCAGGATCTCGCGTATGCCCTCTCCGGTCTTGGCGCTCGCCCGGATCGCGCCCTCGGCCGGCACGCCGATGATGTCCTCGATCTCGCGCGCCACCCGCTCGGGGTCGGCCGCCGGCAGGTCGATCTTGTTCAGGACCGGGACGATCTCCAGATCGAGCTCGGCGGCCGTATAGCAGTTTGCGACGCTCTGGGCCTGTACCCCCTGCGCGGCGTCCACGACCAAAAGCGCGCCTTCGCAGGCCGTGAGCGAGCGCGAGACCTCGTAGGAGAAGTCCACGTGTCCGGGGGTGTCGATCAGGTTCAATTCGTAGATGAGGCCGTCTCGCGCGGGGTAGCGCAACGTGACGCTCTGGGCCTTGATGGTGATCCCGCGCTCGCGCTCGAGATCCATGGAGTCGAGTACCTGGCTTGCCATCTCGCGCGCGGTGAGGCCCCCGCACAACTCGATGAAACGGTCGGCGAGCGTCGACTTGCCATGGTCGATATGGGCGATGATCGAAAAATTCCGGATACGATCTTGCAAGCTTGGCCTTGGGGTGCGCAGACTTTCCGCGAAAACCGGTCACGAAGGTG
This sequence comes from Acidiferrobacter sp., assembly GCA_027449165.1. Lineage (GTDB taxonomy): Bacteria > Pseudomonadota > Gammaproteobacteria > Acidiferrobacterales > Acidiferrobacteraceae > Acidiferrobacter. The sequence continues at coordinate 5,443 of DAIDMD010000054.1, forward strand.
TCGCGGCATCATACCGGGTTTCGCGGGTCGCACCAACTATTTGGTGAGGGCGACAAACATGGCACTCCCACCCCTGTGGATAAGTACCGGCACCGGATGGTGCGCCGGGATGCGCGCCGCGAGCGCGATGAACTGCGGCACGCTCGTGACCGGCTGCCCGCCGAGACGCACGATCACGTCGCCCGGCGCGATCCCGGCCCGCTCCCCGGGGCCGTCGCCCACCCCTTCCACGAACACCCCCGCCGGGACGCCGAACGCGCGCCTTTCCCGATCGCTCAAGTCGCGCAGGACAAGTCCCAGCGAGGCGCTGTGGCGGGGCTTGCGCGCCACCCGAACGGCGGCCGCCGCCCGGGGCTCGGGCAAGGCCCCGACCACGACCGAGAGGATCTGCGGGCGGCCGTTGCGCATGACCGTAAGCCGCGCCCGGGTGCCTATGGGGGTGAGCCCCACGAGCGGCGGGAGATCCGCGGACTGCGTGATCGGATGTCCGTCGTAGCGCACGATGATATCGCCGACCCTCAGGGGCGAATGCGCCGCCGGGCCGTTGGGCAGAACCTCGGCCACCAGCGCCCCGTAGGGCTTGCGCAGGTCGAACGATGCCGCAAGCTCGCGGGTCACGTCCTGGATGGTGATCCCGAGCCAGGCCCACTGCACATGACCCGTTGCCTTGAGCTCGTCGCCGATGCGCATCGCCAGATCGATCGGGATCGCGAACGACAGACCCATGAAGCCGCCGGTACGGCTGTAGATCTGGGAATTGATGCCTACGACCTGGCCGCTCGCGTTGAACAGCGGGCCGCCGGAGTTGCCGGGATTGATCGGCACGTCGGTCTGGATGAAGGGCACGTAATCGGAGCCCGGGAGGTTGCGCCCGACCCCCGAGACGATCCCGGCGGTGGCCGAGTTCTCGAATCCGAACGGGGCGCCTATGGCCAGCACCCAATCGCCCACCTGAAGGTCCGACGGATGCCCGATCGTCACGGTCGGCAGGTGCGCCGCAGGGATCTTCAGGAGCGCCACGTCGCTCTTGGTGTCGAGGCCGACCACGCGGGCCACGTAATCGTGGCCGTTCGCAAGCTTGACGATCACCCGCCTGGCATGGTCGATGACATGCGCGCAGGTGAGGACATAACCGTTCGCGGCGATGATAAAGCCCGACCCCAGGGACTTGGTCACGAAACGCCGCGGCACCGTCTGGTCCTGCCGCGGCCGGCTGCGGAAGAATCGATCGAAGGGATCGCCCGGGCCGCCGGGGGCCCCGAATCCGAAGCCGGACGCCCGGCCGTTCACCACCTCGGTGCTGCTGATATTGACCACGGCGCCCCGATTCTCCTGCACGATCCGGGCGAAATCCGGCCAGGCCGCGGCGCAGGCAGCGGCCTGGCCCATCACCGCCGCAAGCCCCGCCGACACCAGCATCCTGCGCGCGATCGTCCCCATCCCCCCTCGTCCGTTCAAGGCGCCGCGGCCGGGCTCAGGCGATGCGCCGACAGCGCCATGGTCTCGACCGTCAACGTCGGCACATCCCCGAGCGCCGTCACCATCCTATGATCCACGACCGTGCGGAAGACATGCAAGGCCCCCAGGCGAAAGAGCTGGGCATGGACCGGGGTCACGCGCGGCCGCCGGCCGATGAAGACCGACACCCCCGCGAGCCCATCCGAATAGACGAGGTGCTGCACGACCCCCTTGTGGCCCGCGATGCGCCGCATCAGGTGCATGGCCAACCGGAACCCCGGAGGGACCCTTCCCACCGTCCAGCTCGGCCGGGGATCGGGAAACAGCTCGCCCCGCTCCTTCTTGTAGGCGCTCGCCGGTCCTATGCCCCTCGGGCTCACGGCGGCCGCCGGGATCGTCCGCCGCAGGCGCAGACGGGTGAACAGGAACTGCTCGATCACCCGACCGCGATCGTTGATGACCGCCGCCTTCAATAACAGCCCGTTTTTGCGGTCGGCCCACAACCGGTACCCGTACCGGTAGGCGTCGCGCGGGGCGATCACGACCAGCCGCGACACCGCACCGGCGATGCGCGCGAGCCCGCCGAGACGGATCGCGTAAAACCGGCGCAGGGGTTTCAAATGGGTCGGGACGAGCGCCGGGAAGGTCTTCAGCGCCATGACGCGCCGTTCGACGAATTCCACATGGTCGCGAGGGAGATAGCAGGCGATGCGGCCACGGCCGCGGATGATCACCTGGCGGCGTCCGTCGAGGGCGGTCAGGCGTTCGGTGACTTGGCCGTGCGCCACGCGATGCACGATGTGCATGGCCGACAGCATGTCGCCATGACGATAAACGAAGGTACCGGTGTAGTCGAGGGTATGGGCGGCGTCCTGCATGCGCTCGAGCCAGACCCGCGCGGTGCCTGCCTGCGCCGCACCGCTTGCCAGGACCAGGCCCGCGGTGACAAGCGGCCGCAAAACCCTCATGGTTTGTGTCGCGGCCCCCGTGCCGGCGGGCCGTTATAGGCCGCCAGATGGACATAGGAGAGCCCGTTCATCCCGGCCAGGGGGGCCACCGCCGAATGTTCGAGCAGGAAGGCGTTGAGCCGCCCGCGCCAGCGCGGGCCCGCCCAGTGGGCCCTCTCCACATAGCGCGGCGGCACCGGCAGCGGTGCCGCCAATGCGGTCTTCATCGAGCCCGACGGCGATCCCGGAGACGGCGCGCCCACCACCGCCATGCGCAACGCAAACAGCGCGGCGGCAGCCGTCAGCGAGGCGGCCAGGGCGAAGCGCGCCGCCTGCCGTCCCCGCTGGCGGCCCAACGGACCCCAGAAGGTCGGCGGCGCAGATGGCGTCTCGCCCTCGGTCAAGGCCGCGAGGACGCGCGCCGACAGGTCCATGCGCGGGTCGCCGTCCCACTCCCCGCGCAGGACCGCCCGGGTCATGTGATAGCGGCCCCAGACCGCCTGCAGTTCCCGGTCCTCCATCACCGCATCGAGCGCCCTTTCGCGTTCCTTCGCCCCGAGCCCCGCATCCATCAACGCCGACAGTGTCTCTTTCATACGCTCTCCACCCACGAAGGCCATCACAGCTCCAGCAACGGTTTCAGCTCCTTGTCTATCGCCTCCCGCGCCCGGAAGATCCGTGACCGGACAGTCCCGATGGGGCACTCCATGATCGCCGCGATCTCCTCGTAGCTTAACCCCTCGATCTCGCGCAGCGTGATGGCCGTGCGCAAATCCTCCGGCAGGGCCTCCAGGACCCGGGTCACCGTACGCGCGATCTCGTCGGTCAACACACTGTGTTCCGGGGTCGCGATCTCGCGCAGACTCGACCCCTCCTCGGCCAACTCCATATCCTCGGCCTCGAGATCCGAAGACGGCGGCCGCCGTCCCTGGAACACGAGGTGGTTCTTGGCGGTATTGATCGCGATCCGATACAGCCAAGTATAGAACGCGCTCTCTCCGCGAAAACCGCCCAGCGCCCGGTAGGCCTTGATGAACACCTCCTGGGTGACATCCTCGACCTCGGTCCTATCGTACACGTAGCGGGCCACGAGCTTGGCGATCTTGTGCTGGTATTTGCGCACGAGCAGATCGAACGCGCCCTTCTCGCCCTTCTTGACGCGTGCCACGAGCTCCCGATCGAGACCTTGATCCGGGCTATCGTTCAAAGGGCTCCCTACCACTTGCAAGTGACCACGGCCATGGGAAAAGGTTCGCCCCCCGGCAAAGATTTCGCGGTGTCCATGACGATCGGCATAGGTGGGCGTGGGTGTCGCCTCGGTGGTTGGTTTTGCAATAAGGGACAAAGCCACTATGATAGCGCAAAACACGCCGGCGCGTCGCATCACTATGAAGAAACCTGCAGAACCCTCGTCCCGAGGCTTCGATTTCGCCGTCATCGGCTCGGGGCTTGCGGGACTTACGCTGGCCCTGCATCTGGCCGACCACGGCGAGGTCGCGCTCTTCGCCAAGGCCGCGCTCGCCGACGGCTCGAGCCTCTACGCCCAAGGAGGGATCGCCGCGGTGCTGGGCCCCGAGGATTCCTTCGAGTCCCATGTCCGGGACACGCTGGATGCCGGCGCCGGACTGTGCCGGGAAGACGCGGTGCGCTTCGTCGTCGAACGCGCCCCCGAGGCCATCCGCTGGCTGATCGCCCAAGGCGCGCCGTTCACCACCCGCGACGGCCGCTACCACCTGACCCGCGAGGGCGGCCACAGCCAGCGGCGCGTGATCCATGCCGCCGACGCCACCGGCCGCGCCGTCGAGACCACGCTCGCCGCCAAGGCCGAGGCCCACCCCCGCATCCATATCCTGACCGACCACATCGCCGTCGACCTCGTCACCAGCGCCAAGCTCGGTCTGGCCGGCCCCAACCGCTGCCTGGGACTCTATGCCCTCAGCAAAACCACCGGCACCGTCGCCGCCTATGCCGCGCGCCTCACCGCGCTCGCGACCGGCGGCGCCTCCAAGGCCTACCTCTACAGCAGCAACCCGGACACCTCCACCGGCGATGGCATCAGCATGGCCTGGCGGGCGGGCTGCCGCACCGCCAACCTCGAGTTCGTGCAATTCCACCCGACCTGTCTCTACCACCCGCAGGCCAAATCGTTCCTGATCTCCGAGGCCGTGCGCGGCGAGGGCGGCCTCCTGCGGCTCCCGGACGGGACGCGTTTCATGCCCGGCTACGATCCGCGCGCCGAACTCGCACCGCGCGACATCGTGGCGCGCGCGATCGACAGCGAAATGAAGCGGCTCGGGCTGGACTCGGTGGACCTTGACATCAGCCACAAGGGGCGGGCGTTCATCGTCGAGCACTTCCCGAACATCTACGAACGCTGCCTCGGCTTCGGGTTCGATATGGCCGAAGGCCCTATACCCGTGGTCCCGGCCGCCCACTACACCTGCGGCGGGATCCTGACCGATCTGCGCGGCCGCACCGATCTCCCCGGGCTCTATGCCGTGGGCGAATGCGCCTACACGGGTCTGCACGGGGCCAACCGGCTGGCGAGCAACTCGCTGCTCGAGTGTCTGGTCCTGGGGCGCGCCGCGGCCGAGGACGCCGCCTCGCGCCTCGCGCGCACCCCGGCGCCGGTCGCGCTCCCGCCGTGGGACGAGAGCCGGGTCACCGACGCCGACGAGGGGGTCGTGGTCTCGCACAACTGGGAGGAGCTGCGCCGCTTCATGTGGGATTACGTGGGCATCGTGCGCACCAACAAGCGTCTGGAACGCGCGCTCCATCGGGTGAATCTCCTGAACCGGGAGATCCACGAATACTACGCGAATTTCCGGATCTCGAACGACTTGATCGAACTGCGCAACCTGGTCCAGGTCGCCGAACTCATCATCCGCTCGGCGCAATCCCGGACCGAAAGCCGCGGCCTGCACTACTCCCGCGACTATCCCGAACAAGACACGGCGCACCCGGCGCGCGACACCATCCTCACGCCGCCGCAGTACGCGCAGGCCGCGCTGCCGCCGGGCGACCATTGGCCATGACCGCCGTGCGATACAGACAGCGTGCGCCTCATGCGAAATACCAGGCGAGCGCCGCGGCCCCGGCCGCCAGGCAGTAGTAGCCGAACGGGCGCAGCGCCTGCACCTCCTGTCTGCGGAAATACCGCATCAGGATCCAGGTGCTGAGGTAGGCGAAGACCCCGGCCAGGAGGCCCGACAGAAAGATCCAGGTCAGGTGGACGTGGCCTGTGATCCGGAAGAGCTTCGGGACCTCGAGGAGCGCGGCCGCGCCGATGATCGGGGTCGCCATGAGAAACGAGAAGCGCGCCGCCACCGCATAGTCGAAGCCCTTGCCGAGGCCCGCCACGACCGTCACTCCGGAACGCGACATCCCCGGGATCAGGGCCAGGGCCTGGGCCGCCCCGATGACCAAGGCCTTGCGCCAGGTCATGTGCTCCAGGGTATGGTCCGGGCGGCGCTTCTTCAGGGCGTCGCCGATCAACAGCACGACGCCGTTGATCATGAGAAAGATCGCCGCCACCAGGAGGTTCGCGAACAACAGCTTGATCTTCTTGGCAAACAGCAGGCCGATCAGGCCCGCCGGTATGGAGGCCACCACCAGAAACCAAAAAAGCCGCGCCTCCGGATTGCCGGCGCGCCCGCGCGATCGCCAAAGCCCCGCCAGGATGTCGCGCCAATCGCGCCAGAAATAGAGCAGCAACGCGCTTGCGGTCCCGACGTGGAGGACGACCAGAAACGGCAGGAAGTCCGGACTCGCCTTGGCGATGTGCCAACCGAGGATGGTCCGTACGAGGACGCTATGGCCGAGACTGCTGATCGGAAAAAGCTCCGTAACCCCTTGAACCACCGCCAATACCAGCATCTGCCCCAGCTGCATCCCGTCCTCCCGGTTTTCGTGGGGGCAGTATAGAGGACCGGCCCTGACGCGCCAAGACGGCCTCCGACTTTACGACGCGATCAGCGATGATCGGGCGGCACCACCCGCCAAAGGAGCAGGGCCAGCGCGACGAGCCCTATGTAGAGACCGGTAAAGACCGCCGGCGGCCATGGGGGAAACAGCAGCGCCTGGAGGAGCCGCGGCACGAAGGCCGCCGGGGGCCCGGCCCCGCCGCGCAGCCGATATTCCCAGACGGTTAAAGGACAGCGGACCCCGAACAGCTGCTCCAGCGCCACGTAGGCGATCGCCGCCATGTGCAGGAGCCGGTAGCGAACGCTGCGCGTCCAGCGCCAGCCGCGCCGCGCGCCCCAGGGGATCGCCGCATAACCGCTCACGACAAAGGCCACGTAGGCGAAATGGACGACTAGGACACCGTCTGCGGCATACGAGCCCACGCCCTGAATCAGGCGGACGCTCAGGCCAGCGTTTCCTGCAGCGCGCGCACAGCCGGCTGCTTGCGCTGCATAGCAACCCACAGATCATAGTTAGCCTGAAGGCTCATCCAGAACCGGGCCGTCCCCACACCGGCCTTTTCCAGACGCAACGCCAGTTCCGGACTGATGCCGGCCTTGCCATTCAATACACGCGACAGTGCCACCCGAGACATAAAAAGCCGTCTCGCGGACTCCGTCACGGAGAGATCAAGCGGCGCAAACACGGTCTCTTTCAAAATTTCGCCCGGATGGGGATGAGTATGGATCATACTAATAGTATACGCCCTTAATGGTAGTCTCGATAATCCACCAGATCGATATCAGCCCCAACGAAACGGAAAGTGACTCGCCAGTTTCCGCTCACCCACACGGCCCACTGTCCTTTCAGGCTGCCTTTAAGAGGATGAAGTCTGAGCCCTGGCTGATTTAAATCTCGCGGCGCCTCCGCGACGTCGAGCAGGGCCAGGATCACGGCAAGCCTCTTGGCGTGGGCCGCCTGGATTCCTCGCGTGGCGCCAGTTCGATAAAAAGCCTGAAGCCCCTTATGTCGGAACCCCACGATCATAAGCCGTAACTATATCGCGCAGCGATACGCGTTACAACCCTCCCTACACCCACCGCCTTGCCCACGGCATAAAGCCGGCCATGGCGCAGGAGCAAGGTCGATAGGCCTTGCTTGGCCTGCCGTTCGAGGGCCTTGGTGTCTTCCCGGGCGCGGGTGAGGTCGCGCCCGGCTTCCTTGCTCCGGTCCCGGGACCCAGACGGCCATGAGCTCGCCGGCGCGATGCAACCGCGGGAGCGATTTGCTATCCCGCCGGTCGATCTTTACCCAATCCCCGGGCTTTACGGGAATGAGCGAGGGGGCGACCACGGCGCAGGCATGGCCCAGATGGGTCAACTGCCGGCGGATGCCATAGCCGAACGGGTCGGCCCTCATAGCAGAGGGATAAGATCTCCCCCTGGGGACTCAATTTCTTCACGGGCTCTGCCGCCGTCTCCAATGGGTTGGCTTCTCGACGGGGCTGAATCCGCTAAGTTCGGCTAGGGCGCCATCCGCAGCATACGGACCCGTGCCCCTCCCCTTCCTCCACGCACCGCCCTGGCCACAGGCCGACGATATCCCGTCGCGCAGCGCCCCGCCCCCGCGGCATCGGCTGGGACGCGCGGGGCCGGCTGGCGGCGGCGCCGCGCAGGCCGAAGCAGCCCCTTGAACCGCCGGGCGCATCCCGCAAAGGGGAACGGGCCAACGGTGGGGCCAAAGCGGTTTCTTCTAGCCCCTGCGGATAATCTCCACGGCATTGCCGCGATTCCCCGAGTCCACACCCCAATCGATCAGCGTCAAGAGACGATTGTGCATGCCCATGATGCGGTAGAGGTGCAGGCCTATCCAGGCGAACCAGGCGCTGCGCCCGCGCCAGCGCACGTGCCAACGATCGATCTGGCAGACGGCATCCAGACGGCCCAGCACCACCATGCTGCCGGGGTCTCGATAGACGAAGGGCGGCGGCGGGGGGGTCTGCCCGATGGCGGCCCGGATCGCCCGGGCGGCGTATCGGCCGCTTTGCATCGCAAACGGCGCGACCTGCGGCCAGGGCGGGTGGTCGCGGCGGTTCAATCCATCGCCAACCACGAAAACCTCCGGGTGGCCGATCACCCCGAGCCGCGGGTCGGTGGCAACGCGGCCGTTTCCGGGATCCGCCCCCGGCAGGGCGGCCGTGAGCGGATGGGCGCGCACGCCGGCCGTCCAGACGAGCGTACGGGCGGGCAGCGGCGCCCCCGAGGTGCATTGGACCGTGAGGCCGTCATAGGCCGCCACATGCGTGCCGAATAGGATCTCGCCGCCCAGCGACCGGATCTTGGCGGCGGCCGCCGCCTGCAGCGACGGCGCAAAACCCGGCAACACCGCCGGACCTCCCTGGATCAGCACCACGCGCGGCGGGGTCGCCTGGAGCTCGGGATAGCGGCGGCGCAACAGCGTCCGGACGAGCGCCAGCAGGGCCGTGACGAATTCCACGCCGGTCGCGCCTCCGCCTGCGACCGCGAAGGTGAGCCACGCCGAGCGGTCGGCGGCGGCCGGACAGGCCATCGCCCGCTCAAAGGCATAGAGGATGCGCGAGCGAGTGCGTTCGGCCAGCTCCACCCCCTTCAGGTCGAAGGCGTGCAGGGCCAAATCGGCATGACCGAAGAAGTTGGTGACGCTGCCTAGCGCCACCACCAGGTAGTCATAGGGGATGACGGTGCCGCAGGCGAGCTGCACGGCGCGGGCGGAGAGATCGATGCCCGCCGCGCGGCCGAGCCGAAAATCCACGCCGGCCGGCGCCAGCAGCCGCCGCAACGGTGCGGCGATGGCCTCGGCCTGCAATTCGCCGGTGGCCACCTGGTAGAGCAGCGGCTGGAACAGATGATAATTGTTCTGATCCACCACCGTCACGGTGCATGGGCCGCCTTGCAGCGCCCGCGCGGCGGCCAGACCCGCGAACCCGCCCCCTAAGACCACGACCTGTTTAGCCATGGGGGGCCTTTGACGCCCGCGGCCGGCTGTTGCGCCAGGCGAGCGCCACGAGCGGGATCGCCCACAGCGCCGACCAACGGTAGATCTCCGCAAGCGGCAGCCAATGCTGGAGCGGCCCCAGCCCGAACGAGCCGATGCCTTCGCCCACCATGAGGCCCCCGACCAGGAGCCCGGCCATCTGCGTGCCTTCCTGAGGGTGGGCCGCGATGCCGTAGCTCATCGTGTACGGGTAATAGATGCCGCAGGCCGCGCCGGCGAAACTGAACGCCAGCAGAAAGTCGGCGCCGGAGCGCAGGTCCGGAATCACCAGGAAGCAGGCGGCGATCCCTAACGGCACCGCCTGATAGAGCAGCCGGCGGCGGATGAAGTGGTCGACGGCGCCGAACGCGAACCGGGCCACGGTCATGCCGCCCCAAAAGAGCGACAGGGCGAGCGCGCCCGTGGCGGCCGGCAGGTGATGGTCCACGCTCACCAGGACATTGGCCCAACTGCCGAAGCTGCCTTCGCAGATGGCATAGATGAGGACCGCCGCGGCAAACGGCCCCATCGACGGGCGCCAGCCCCGCATTCCGCCGGATTCGCGCGCCACGTCTTCGGGCTCGGGCAACAGCAATAGCAGCAACCACGCAAGGCCCAGAAGCGCCGGCCACAGCGCCCACGCCAGCAGCCGGGCGAAGCCGGCCAGCAGGAGCGGGGAGATCGCGGTGGCTCCGCCGATGACCGCGTTCAGGATCGTCACCGCGCCGGTGGCCGAATCCTCGAAGAGCCGCGAGGCCGCGCGATTGATCATGGCGTTGGTGAGACCGAATCCTACCCCCAGCATCAAGGTCTCGGCCAACAGCAGGGCGATGACCGGCGTCCCGTGCGCGAAGAAGGCGCCGACCAGCAGCGCCATGGCCGCGGCATTGACGAGGGCCCCGAACCGGAACAGGCCGCGGGTCCCGAATCGCGCCCGCAGCATCCCGGCCGCCAAGGCCGCCACGATCGCGCCCAGGATCTCGGGGAAATACAAAAGGCCATAGGTCCCGTTACTGAGAGCGTAGGGCGCGCTGCGCAGGATGCCGCCGAGCGCCGGGATCAGGACGAACGCCGCCCCTTGCAGGAAGCCGGCCCCGTAGACCGCGACAGCGCCGCGCTTCGCGCCCTTGCGTCCGGTGCCCCGGACATCGGCGTCCATCGCCTACCCGCCGTGACGAAATTCGGGGTAGATCAGCATGCCGCCGTCGACGGCTATGGTGGTGCCGGTGATGTAGCTTGCCAGGTCGCTCGCCAAAAAGGCCACCACCGAGGCGATCTCGGCCGGCGTGCCGAGGCGGCCCATCGAGATCTTCTCATCGAGGTCCTTGAGCGACCGCGGGTCGCCCCACACGGCCTGGTTGATCGGCGTCTGGATGGCGCCCGGCGCGATCGCCACCACCCGGATGCCCTTGTCGGCGGTCTCCTGGGCCAGCGTCTTTGTGAACATCGACAGGCCGGCCTTGGCGCTCGTGTAGGCGCTGTAGCCCTCCCAGGGTATGAATTCATGGACCGAGGTGATATTGATGATGACCCCGCGACCGGCCTTCGCCATATACGGCAGGACGGCCCGCGCGCAGTAATAGGGCCCAAGGAGATCGACGGCCAGGACCTGCTGCCAGTGCCGGGGGTCGTCGTCGCCCACCTCCGCCCGCGAGCCGTCGAGACCGGCGTTGTTGACGAGGATATCGAGCCCGCCCAACGCCGCCCCCGCGTCATGCATGAGCGCCTCGACGGCGGCGAGATCGGAGAGGTCGGCGGCAAAGGCCTGGGCCTTTCCGCCCCGGCCTTTGATCGCCTGCACCACCGCCTCGGCCTGTGCCTGCCCCTTGCGGTAATGCACGGCCACCTGGGCGCCTGCCTGGGCCAGCGTCTCCGCCATCGCCTGTCCAAGACCGCCGCTCGCCCCGGTCACCAGCGCCCGCCGTCCGGAAAGATCCAATGTGATCATACAATACCTCCAGTGTTATCGATTGGTATGTGAGTCCGGACCGGACCGTTCCGGCTCGGCGGATTGCCGGCACCCGCGGCCATGCCGGCCGCGGGGGTCCTGGGGACGGCGCCGCGGCCCGCCCTTGCCGCGCCCCGATTGGCGCCGGGGACGATGGATTCCCTCCCCTGCCGGGGAGGATCCGGGCGAGAGGCCGCCCGCGAACCGGCGGCCCCAAGCGGCGCGGCGCCGCGATTCCTCCCGTGACCGATCCTTGACGGCCCCGATCACAGGTAGACCGCATGCCGCCGGAAAAGTGCGGACCGCGGGCCCTTTGCGCCTTACGGTCGGCGCCGCCCGGACGTTCGCGCCGGGCACGGGGTCTCCGGGCGCGCCGCGCAGGCCTTAACCCTGCGTGTGGGAATCCCGCGCCTGCGGCCCATCGCCCCAGGCCTGACAGTCCCGGCCGGCGCCCTTGGCGGCATAAAGGGCCCGGTCAGCGCGCCCGATCAAATCGTCCAGGGAGCCGTCGACGCCATCGACGGCGGCCCCGCCGATGCTCACGGTCACCGCAATCGACCGGTCGCCATAATGGAAGGGGGTGTCGCGGACCGCGTCTAGGAGTTTGGCTGCCGCGGCGCGGGCCCCGGCCCGCGGGGTGTCCGGCAACACGACCAGAAACTCCTCGCCGCCATAGCGCCCGACGACATCCGAGCCGCGCACCACCGCCCGCAGCCGGCGCGCGACCTGCGCCAAGATCTCGTCGCCGCCCAGATGCCCCAGCGCATCGTTGATCGGCTTGAAATGATCGAGATCGATCATGAGGACACTGAAGACGGGGCCGCCCTGCCGCCAGGCCGCGAATTGCCCCGCCAGCCGCTGGAGGACGGCGCGCCGATTCAGAAGCCCCGTCAGTTCGTCGCGTTCGGCGATCACGCTCAACTCGGTATTGGCGGCGCGCAGGCGGGCATTGGTGTCGCTCATATGCACGCCCCGTACCACGAGCCGGCGATAGAGCCGGTTGACCTCGACCAGGCAGCCCGCCAGCACCGCCAGGGCCGCGGCGAGACTGGTCGCGTGGGATGCGTACCAGCCGACGGTGAAGCGCCCCCCGCCCAGGCGCGTGAGCATCACATCGCACCACATCCCGATCATCGCCACGAACAGCCATGTATCGAGCATGGTGCGCGCCCGGCGGCGCCAGGCAAGCGCCGCCACCGCGGCCGCCATGACGACCGGCACGAGGACCAGGAACGCGCCGGGCACCCGGAGGTGCGCGCCGGCGCCCACGAGCGGCGGCAGGCGGCTGGATCGCGCCAGGACGACGGCGCCGACCACGACGACCAGCATGAGCCCGCCGATGCGCCGGGAAAACCGCAGGAACGCCCCGGTCTCGAGCCGCACCGGGGGATACAGGCCGTAGGCCATGACGCCGGCGGCAAAGACCAGGTGCCAGGCGACCCACACCCATCCGGCCGACTCGCCGACATGGTTGCCGGCCACCAGGAACGCCGCCGGAAAGAGCCAGGCGTTGACCGCGACCAGCAGCGCGCTTCCCAGATAGGTGGCCGCCAAGACCGCCAGCGCCGGCTCCTCGCCCGCGCGCGCCTGCCCCCACAACAGATAGGCGGTCAAGGCATCGGCAAGGAAGGTGAGCGAGGCCATGGCCGGCAGAAAGCCCGGCAGGATCGCGACCGGGGTATCGGCGCGGGCGGCGCCAAAAAGCGTAAGACCCGCAAACAGGACGATGACCACCGCCGCCGCCAGGCGTGCCCCGCCCGTGGCCGGCTCCTGGCCCAGCGTCAGTACCGCCTCACGATCCCCCGCGACATCGCTCACCGCCCGCCCTCGCCGGTCGCCTGCCTTGTAACAACAAGCATAACGCGTGCCAGCATACCGGGCCGGCCGCCCCGAAAAAAAGGGGCCGCAAGGCCCCTTTGTCGGTCCCGGTCCGGATCGCGGTCCTGCCCCACGGCGCGCTCGCCTCCGGCGGGGCCCAGGATCCCCCGCCGACCGATTCGCGCCGTGCCCGAGGGCTATCGGGCCCTTGCCGCGTCCACGGGCCGCCGCCGCGCGAACCCGCCTTGGGCCCCCTGCCCGTCCCGCGGCCGTCCCGGGCGATTGCGATCCCCGGCGCGTTGCGGCCGGCCGCGGCCGGCCGATGCCGGTCCCGCCTCGCCGTCGGCCAAGGGCTCGGTGACCGGGAAACCGGCCACCGCCAGCGCCGCGATCGGCTGCCCGGTGAACCGCTCGATGCGCTTTACGGCGCCGCGCTCGGCGCGCGTGGCAAACGAGACCGCCTGCCCGCTCTGGCCGGCCCGCCCGGTGCGCCCGATGCGATGCACGTAATCCTCGGCCGATCGCGGAAGGTCATAATTAAAGACGTGCGAGATCGCCGCGACGTCGATGCCGCGCGCGGCCACGTCGGTCGCCACCAGGACCCGCACGGCGCCGGCGCGGAACTGGGCGAGCGTGCGGTTGCGCGCGCCCTGGCGCATGTCGCCGTGCAGGGCCGCGGCGGCATGCCCGCTATGGCCGATGGCGGTGGCCAGCCGATCGGCCCCGTGCTTGGTCCCCGTAAACACGATCGCCTGCCCGACCGGCGCCTCGTTCAACAGGGCGAGCAGCATCGCCTTCTTTTGCGTGACGTCGCTCACATAATGGACGTGTTGGGCGATCTTGGCGTTGTGCGCCTCGGTCGGCGCGATCCGGATGCGCTCCGGGTCCTTCAGCAGCCGCCCGGCCAAGGTCGCAATGCTGCCCTCGAAGGTCGCCGAGAACATCACCGTCTGGCGGGTCGCGGGCATGGCCGCCATGATGCGTTCGACGTCCGCGAGAAAGCCCATGTCGAGCATCCGGTCGGCCTCGTCTAGGATCACGATCTCAAGGCGCGTGAAGTCCACCCGGCCCCGCTCCATGTGGTCGAGGAACCGTCCCGGGGTCGCGACCAGCACGTCGAGCGGCCGCATCAAAAGCTTCTGCTGCGCCGGATAGGGCACGCCGCCGACGATCGTCCCCAGCTGGAGGTGACGCAGCTCCTTGGCATACAGCGACGCCGCGTCCTTCACCTGGGTCGCGAGTTCGCGCGTCGGGGTCAACACCAGCGCCCGCGGGCCCCGGCCCGGGCGCGCGCGGCGCTCTTCCAGACGCTGCAGGGTGGGCAGCAGGAAGGCTGCGGTCTTGCCCGTCCCGGTCTGCGCGCAGGCCATGACGTCGCGGCCGGCGAGCATCGCCGGGATCGCGCTGGCCTGGATCGGGGTGGGGTGCTCGTAACCTGCGCCCTCGAGGGCGCGCAACAACGGGGGGATCAAATTCAGTGACGCAAAGGACATGAAGACTCCTGAAAAACTCCAAAGGAAGCGGCACGCGGCCGCACACCACCGACGCCCAAGGGGCGGCCATGGTCAATACGGGATTAGGGTAACGACTGACGGAGGTCGGGAACTGCGGGATACGGTCTCGATATCGACAACGCTACAGACATTAGCCATCCTGAACCGCCATTATGGGCCCAAAGGCGCCCGCGCGCAACCATCGCCCGCCCGGGGTCAGAACGCGCCGCTTTTGGCCATGGCCCGGCGCTGCTCGGCCTTCATGCGCTGCAGCGTCAGGAGGTTTTCGATGGTCATGAAGGTCGTCGGGTTGGGCCAGCGCCGCTTGACGATGATCTCGAAGCCTTGCGGCAGGTCCCAGCGCGCCCGCACCGGCCCGATCGCGAGCTGCCCGCTAAGGCGCGTGGGCGGCCCGTATTTGGCGCGCACCTCGTTGATCACCTCGCCTATACGCTTGGTGCTGACAAAGCTCGGAAAGACGTACACGGCCTTGGCGAATCGCCCGCCCTGGGTGTAGCTCACGGCAAGGCGGCTTGCGTGCTTCAAGGCCCCGTTGACGTCGTAGAGGTCGTACCAGCGGTGCACCCCGCCGGGGGCCAGGGTCAGGTGCGCCGCCGCAAGCGCCCGGGTGATCTCGGCGCGCGTCGCCGTCTGCAGCGGGACCCCGAACAAGGACGGTTGCGGAGGGGCGGCGACCGCCGGAAACGCCGCGAATGCGGCCACCCACGCGGCGCGGCGCATGCCCCCCCGGCGGGCGAGCGGCCTCACTGGGTCTTGCGCCATAGGCTTGCGATCCACCGCGCCGCATCGGCCGGGACATCGGTTGGTCGATAATAATGGCTGAGCGGCTCGAAGCCCGCCGCGCAGACCGCCTCGCGCCAGCCCGGCCAATCGTAGAGCACCCCGTAACGCCCGTCCCGATACCCCTCCTCGCCGGCCCCGCGAGGGTTCGAGGCGAAGAACACCCCGCCGCGACGCAGCGCCGCATGCAGGTGCCCGAGGACGAGCGGCAGACTCCGGCGCGGCACATGGAACAGGGAGGCGTTGGCGTAGACACCGTCGAACCGCCCGGCCGGCAGATCCAGGGCCAGGAAATCCTGCTGCCAGGCCTCGCAGCCGCTATAGGCCCGGGCCATGGCCACGAAACGCCCGGCCCCCTCCACGCCGATCGCCCGATGGCCCTGCTCGGCGAAGGCCTTCAGGTCGCGCCCCGGACCGCAGCCGAGGTCGAGAAGGGTCCACGGGCCGCCGGGGCCGAGGGCCGACAACAGGGCCTCGCGATTCTGGGCCACGTCGTGACCGCGCGTGGCCGCCCAGAACGCCTCCGCCCGATCCTCGTAATGGGCCAGGGTGGCATCCAGGAGCGCACGCACTTCCTGCGGGGGCAGCGACATGGCGACAAGCTTAGACCATTCCGGGCCCTCAGGCGAACCGGCGCCGGCCGGATCGGACCCCGGCGGCGCGCCGGGGCCGGCCATTCACCGCGGGGCGGGCAAGGCGTTCGCCCAGGTCTCGGTCAGGCGCTTTCCGCCCTGCAAGACCGCGGCATGGATGGTGACCGGCGCCGAACCCGTGCGCACGACGCGAAACTGCATGCGGATGTCGCCTACGGCGTTGCGCGTCAGCCACGGGCCCACCACCCGCGCCGGTCCGAAGACATGCACGAAGGGCGCGAGCGCGGCCGGATCGAACCGGGCCAAGGCGCGGCCCGTGAAATCGATCACATAGGTCTGGCTGTGGCCTGCGCCGCGCGCATGGCGCCAGGCGCTCACATAGCCGAGATGGGCGCCGCGCGGATCGCCGCCGGTCCAGTCGATCCGGTAATGGAAGGTCATGGGCGCAAGCGGCGGCGGCTGGTTCTTGGGCACCCAGAAGGCCGAGATGTTGTCGTTGGTCTCGCTATCGGTCGGCAATTCGACCAAGACCAGGTGCCCCGCCCCCCAATCCCCTTCCGGGGTGATCCACGCGCTCGGGCGCCTCTCGTAATGCATGCCGTACGCCCGATAATCGCCGGCGCGGCGCGCCCGCTGCATGAGCCCGAAGCCGCCCGGGTTCACATCGGGGAAGCGATAGATGGCGATGCGCTTGGGGTCGCGCAGCGGCCACCACAGCCGGCCGTTGTCCGGCAGGCGGATGGCAAGCCCGTCCGAGTCGTGGGCGGCGCGCACCAGCGGGTCGAAACGATGGTGGCTGAAGCGCCCCTGGAGGAACATGCTGGTGAGCGGCGCGATACCTAAGCGCCGCACGTGCTTGCGCTCGAACAGGACCACCTTGACGTCGACTACCGTATCGGCCCCGGGGCGGACCACGAAGCGGTAGGCGCCCGTGAGGCTCGGACTGTCGAGCAGCGCGCAAAACGCCAAATGACGGGCATGCGCATGCGAGGCAAAAAGCCAAAACTCCCGGAAGTATGGGAACTCCTCGGCGCGGTGGGGCAGCGCCGTATCGACCGCGACCCCGCGTGCCGAAAGCCCCCAGGACTGCCCGGCCCCGACCGCCCGGAAATAGCTCGCCCCCAAAAACGACAGGAATTCGTCGGTCGCGGCCCCCCCGCCGAAACCCGTGTAGGCACTAAACCCCGCCGGCGCGACGACCTTGGGCACGCGCGCGGCGAGCCCCGGATCGCCGGCCACCGCGACCGGCAGCCGCGGCACGATATGGCGGGCCCCGGCGACGATGCGGATCCGTTCGGGCCAGGTAAAGAGGTAGCCCGTCGGATCGAGCTGGATATGGAACGGCGTCCGCGCCGGCCAGCCGGGCACCCGCCCGACATAGGAGATCTTGCCGTAATCGGTGAAGCTGAGCTTCTGGAGCACCTTCGGCACCTGGGCCGGCGGCTTGTAGGGGGCCGCCGCAAGCGCATGGGCGCGCGCCACCACCTGGCCGAAGAAGGCGTTCGCCGCGGCCTTCGAGATCGCCGCCGACCGCGCCCCGCGCTTGGGCGCCGGCACCCGAACAGGCCTCTGCATCCGCAGGCGCAGGACGCGCAGGCGCAGGGCCTGCTGCTCGTCTTGAAGGCGCGCGATCGCGTCCGTGAACGCCTTGTCGGAGGCCCGGCGCTTTTGGCGCAGGGCCGCGACCGCCGCCAGCGCCCGCTGGCCGGTAAGCGTCGCCTCATGCGCCTCGGCCGCCGCGGCCCGCACCGAGCCCGTGGTCGCGCAGCCGCCCAACGCCAGGGCGGCGCCGACGAGGGCGGCCGCCTGGAAAGTCTCTTTTCTCACAATTCCCCCGTCTCCTTCGTGTCGCCGGCTGCCCCCGCGCCTGCGCAAACGGCGGCGGGCAGCGGCCGGTCTATCGCGGCCAGATGTTTGTCCAGCCAATGGCGCGCGCGGGGCGCACTCAAGGCCCAGACGCGCCAATGCAGCGTGGCCACGCTCTCGCGGTCGCTCAGGAGCCGCAGCCGGTCCCTGGGACCGAGCGCCTGGGGCCCGTCCTTGATGGCGTTCAGGATGAGTTGCTGGCGGCCGAGCGCCATCCCCTCGTGATGGCCCTCGGACGGCCGCAACAGCGCGCAGTGCAGGGCGTTCACGCCCGGATCGACAATGGCCGCCAGAAACCCCCGGGCCCCGGTCCGGCGCACGAGATCCGGCGCGGCCAGCGCGTCCCGATAGAGCCGCAGCAGCGGGGGCGGATCCACCTCCTCGGGCGTCAGGAAGAGCCCGGCGGCGCGCGCCCGGCGCCCCGGACCCACCCGGCTCAGCCACACCGAGAGGGGTATGGCCGCCGCCCAGGCGCCCATGACGGGCAGCAGCCACCAGAAGTAGTTCGGGCTCAAGGCGTAGATCAGGGCGCCCCACGCGATCGCGAGCAGCGTGCCCGGGCCATGGTGGCGCAACGCCTCCTGCCAGCTCGTGGCGGCGTCGCCGCGCGCCTGCGGACCCCACTGGGTCTTGCGTCCGAAGAGCACCGAGACCACGAACACCGTATGAAACAGCATGCGCACCGGCGCAAGCAGCGACGACAAGAGGGTCTCCGCCAAGACCCCGGCGAGCATCCGCGTAAAACCCCCGAAGCCGCGCACGCGGCGGTTGACGACGGCAAGCCCGATCGCCAGGAGCTTGGGGACGAACAGGATCGCGAGCGTGAACCAAAACAGCATCACCGCCCATTGCGGATGCCACACCGGCCACACCGGAAACAGCACGTGGGCCCGCGGAAAATAGCTCGGCGGGACGAGCACGTGCAGGACCACCTCGGCGGTCGACAGCAGCAAAAACGCAAGCCACAAAAGCGACGACCCGTAGGACATGATCCCGTTTACGAAGACCACGCGATGCAGCGGCGCGAAGCCCCGGGCGAAGATCAGCCGCGCGTGCTGGATGTTGCCCTGCGCCCAGCGCCGGTCGCGCTTGAGCTCGTCTAGCAACGTCGGCGGGGCCTCCTCGTAGCTGCCCTCGAGGCCCGGCTCGAGCCAGACCTCCCATCCCGCGCGCCGCATCAAGGCCGCCTCCACGAAATCGTGGCTCATGATCTCGCCGCCGAATGCCCCGGTGCCGGGCAGCCGCGGCAGGGCGCAGTGGCGCACGAAGGGCGCGACCCGGATGATGGCATTATGGCCCCAGTAGTGACCCTCGCCCATGTGCCAGAAATGCAGGCCGGCGGCGAACACCGGACCGTAGAGGCGGCTCGCGAACTGCTGGACGCGCCCGAACAGGGTGTTCTGGTGGATCGCCGCCGGCAGGGTCTGGATCAGGCCGACCGACGGGTTGTGCTCCATGAGATCGATGAGCCGCCCGAGGATCTCGCCGGTCATGAGGCTGTCGGCGTCGAGGACGACCATATAGCGGTATTGGAGGCCCCACCGCCGACAAAAATCGGCGATATTGCCGCTCTTGCGCTTGATGTTGATGCCCCGGCGCCGGTAAAAGACCCGCGCCTGCGCCCCCAACCGCGCCCTAAGGTTCGCCCATGCGACCTCTTCCTCCACCCACGCGTCGGCGTCGTTGCTGTC
>DAIDMD010000055.1 GCA_027449165.1 Acidiferrobacter sp.
CGAGGAGAGGACTTGAACCTCCACGGGGTTACCCCCACTAGCACCTGAAGCTAGCGCGTCTACCAATTCCGCCACCCCGGCCCGGCATGGCTTCAAGGCCGGCGACTCTACCGAGAACAGGACACGATGTCAACGCGAAAGGACCCTCCACAATTCCGCGATCCCATGGCCGAGCGGGAGGCCCAGACCTACGAGTTCCCCGTACCGAGCCGGGAGGCCATCATGGCCTATCTGGGGTCGCAAGACGAGCCGGTCCCGTTGCGCCAGCTCCTTGAAGACCTGGGGGTAAGCGGCGAGCGCGACGTCGAATCCTTCGGGCGGCGCCTGCGCGCCATGGAGCGCGACGGCCAGCTCCTGAAGAACCGTCGCGGGCGCTATGGTCTCGTGCAGCGCATGGATCTCATCCAGGGACGCGTCATCGGCCACCCGGACGGCTTTGGATTCCTGGCGCGCGATGACGGCAATGACGACCTGTTCATCCCGGCGCGCGAGATGCGCAAGGTCCTGCATGGCGACCGCGTGGTCGTCCATGTCGCCAATCTCGACGCCCGCGGCCGCGGCGAGTGCCTCATCGTCGAGGTACTCGAGCGCGCCCAGAGACAGGTGGTGGGCCGGTACCGCGAAGAACACGGTGTGGCGTTCGTGACCCCCGATGACCGGAGGATCGGGCGCGACATTATGATCGGCGATGACCCCGGAGCGGTGACTGCGCGCGCCGGCGAGATCGTGGTCTGCGAGATATTGGAACAGCCGACCGCCAAGACCCCCCCGGTGGGCCGCCTCGTCGAGGTGCTCGGCGACCGCGCCGCACCCGGGATGGAGATCGCCATCGCGCTGCGCAAATACGACCTCCCGCACGAGTTTTCCCAAACCGTGCAGGACGAGGTGGCGGGGCTCGCACCGACGATAGATCCCGAAGAGGCATCGCGCCGCGAGGATCTGCGGGACCTGCCGCTTGTGACCATAGACGGGGAAGACGCCCGCGACTTCGACGACGCCGTGTACTGCCAAAAGACCCGCGGCGGTTGGCGGCTCGTGGTCGCGATCGCCGATGTATCCTACTACGTGAAACCGGGGACGGCGCTCGACTCGGAGGCCCGGGCCCGCGGGAATTCGGTCTATTTCCCCAAGGCCGTGATCCCCATGCTCCCCGAGGTACTCTCGAACGGCCTGTGCTCTCTGAACCCCGACGTCGACCGGCTGTGCATGGCCTGCGACATCAAGCTCGACAAGAACGGCGAGTTCAAGAGTTTCCGGTTCTTTGAGGCGGTCATCCGCTCCCGGGCCCGGCTTACCTATACCGAAGTCGCGGCCATTCTCGACGGCGACGCACAGGCCGCGCAGAATCGCGCGCCGCTCGTTCCGGCGTTACAGGCCCTGCATGGCCTCTATCGGGTCCTGCACGACGCCCGCGCCAAGCGCGGCTCGGTCGATTTCGAGCTTCCCGAGACCCGTATCGTCTTCGACGCCAACCGCAAGATCGAGCGCATCGAGCCGCTCATACGCAACGATGCCCATAAGCTCATCGAGGAATGCATGTTGGCCGCCAACGTGTGCGCCGCCCAATTCCTGATCGATCGGGGCGTGCCGGCGTTGTTTCGGATCCATGCCGGGCCGGCGGCCCAGAAGCTCAAAGACCTGCGGGTCATGTTGTCCGAGATGGGGCTCGATCTGCGCGGCGGCGACAAGCCGAGCGCCAAGGACTACGCCGCGTTGCTGGCGAAGGCCCCGCCCGGGCCCGAAGGCCGCCTCCTGCAGACACTGCTTTTGCGCAGCCTAAGCCAAGCGATGTATGGCCCCGAGGACATCGGCCACTTCGCCTTGGGTTACGAGCACTATACCCATTTCACCTCGCCGATCCGCCGCTACCCCGACCTCGTCGTGCACCGGGCCATCAAGGATGCGCTTGCGAACAGCTCCGCTTCGCGCGAGTCGGGGCCGATGAAGGCCGTCGGCGAGCATTGCTCGCTTACCGAACGGCGTGCCGACGAGGCGACGCGCGAGGTGATCCGGTCCCTGAAGACCGAATACATGTCCGACAAGATCGGGCAGGAGTTCGACGCGGTCGTAAGCGGCGTGATGGCCTTCGGGTTGTTCGTCGAGCTGGCCGACATCTACGTCGACGGTCTGGTCCACGTGTCGTCGCTCGGCCACGATTACTACCACTTCGACCCGGCCCATCACCGCATGGTCGGCGAGCGGACCGGGCAACATTACCGGCTCGGCGACGCGGTCCGTGTGCGTCTCCTGCGGGTCGATGTGGACGAGGGCAAACTCGACTTCGAGCTGGTGGCCGCCGCGGCGGGCGAGGCGGCCCCCCGCCCCAAAGGCCGGGCGCGCACCAAACGGCGCCGCAGATCGCGCCGTGGATGAGGCCGACGCCGGCGAGCTCATCGCCGGCCCGCACGCGGTATCGGCCGCGCTGAAGGTCCATCCCGAGGCGATCGATTGTGTGTGGATCGCCCAGGAGCGGTCGGACGAACGCACGCACGGGGTCGCGGCCTTGGCGCGCGCCGCCCATGTCCTTGTCCGCCGGAGCCCCCGCGCGGCACTCGACCGCCTGGCCCCGGGGCTCGCCCATCAAGGGGTCCTGGCACGCCGTCGTCGTGTCGAACGCCCCCGGGAAGAGGATCTGGCGGCCCATCTCGGGCGCCTGGCCGAGCCTTTCGTGCTGGTCCTGGACGGGGTTCAAGACCCCCACAACCTCGGGGCCTGCCTGCGCAGCGCCGAGGCTGCCGGGGTCCACCTGGTGATCGTGCCGCGCCACGCCCGAGCGCCCTTGTCGGGGGCCGCGGCGCGCGCCGCCTGCGGCGCGGCCGAGCGCGTGCCGGTCTACGAGGTGGCCAACCTCGCGCGGGCGCTGCGCGCGCTGAAGGAGGCCGGGGTGTGGCTCGTCGGCGCTGCGGCCGATGCGCCGGTCTCCCTGCACGAGTGCGCGCTGCCGACCCCGACGGCCTGGGTATTGGGCGGGGAGGGGTCCGGCCTGCGGCGCCTGACGCGCGAGGCCTGCGATATGCTGGTGCGCATCCCGATGTTCGGGCAGACCGAGAGCCTGAATGTCTCGGTGGCCACCGGCCTGTGCCTTTATGAAAGCGTGCGGGCGCGCCCGGCGGCCGGTCCCCGCTAACCAAAAATTGCGTTACCCCCCATAAATCACTAGAATGGCGCCGCACCTTGCCTGTGGCAACCGTCACAGGCTTTACAGCCATAAGGGGCCATCATGCGTCACTACGAAATCGTTTTTCTGGTCCACCCGGACCAGAGCGAGCAGGTACCCGCCATGATCGAGCGCTATCGCTCGCTCATAGAAGGCGGAGACGGCCGCATCCATAGACTCGAAGACTGGGGCCGGCGCCAGCTCGCCTATCCGATCAACAAGGTCCACAAGGCCCATTACGTGCTCATGAATATCGAGTGCACACCGGCCGTACTGACCGAGCTCGAGACCGCGTTCAAGTTCAATGACGCTGTGATCCGGACGCTCACGCTGGCGCGCGACGAGGCGGTTACCGCACCGTCGCCGCTCGCCAAGGAAAACCAGGACGCGGCGCCGGCAAGGCCGGCCCGTGCGCGGACTGACGAAGACGGGCTCGAGCGGGATGCCGCCGAAGTCTCGGCATAAGGAGAGGGTCCATGTCGCGCTTTTTTCGCCGCAAGAAGTTCTGCCGGTTCACCGCCGAAGGCACGGTCGAGATCGACTACAAGGATCTCGCTACGCTGAAGGCCTATATCACCGAGACCGGCAAGATCATCCCGAGCCGCAATACCGGCACCAAGGCGCGTTACCAGCGCCAGCTGGCGCGCGCCGTGAAGCTGGCCCGGCACCTCGCGCTTTTGCCCTATAGCGACGCGCACAACTAAGGAATCGCCCCATGCAGATCATTCTCCTCGAGAAAGTCCGGAATCTGGGCGACCTGGGCGATCAGGTGACGGTAAAACCCGGCTTCGGACGGAATTTTTTGATTCCGACGGGTAAGGCCGTGCGCGCAACCCCCGAGAACAAGGCGCGCTTCGAATCCGAACGCGCGGAGCGCGCGCGGCGCCAGCAGGAACAGCTGGCGAGCGCCCAGGCGCGCGGCGAGCGGCTAAACGGCGTCACCGTGCAGATCGTCTGCAAGGCGGGGGACGAAGGCCGCATCTTCGGGTCGGTCGGGACGGCCGACATCGCCGAGGCCATGGCCGCCATCGCTTTCGAGATTGCCAAGGCGGAGATCGAGCTGCCCAACGGCCCGCTGAAGACGGTCGGCGACCATGAGGTGCAGCTGAGCCTGCATCCGGAAGTCACGGCGACCATCATCGTCTCGGTCGTCGCGGAATCCTGAGGGGGGACGGCCACGGGCTGCGGGGGCTGCCATGACCGATAAGGTCGCAGGCGCCCCGCGCGCCCGCAGCCCCTCGGGGCCGGGGATGCGGGTGGCCCCGCAGTCCCTGGAGGCCGAGCAGGCGGTCCTGGGTGGGCTTTTGCTTGACGCCCGGGCCTGGGACCGCATCGCTGATCGGCTCTCCGAGCTTGACTTCTACCGCCGCGAGCATCAGACGATCTTCGCGGCGGTGGCGGCGCTGAACGCCGAGGGCCGCCCGGTCGACATCGTCACCGTGAGCGAGCGCCTGGGGCCGGAGTCCCTGGAGGCGATCGGAGGGCTTGGGTATCTCGCGGCCTTGGCGGAAAACACGCCGAGCGCCAACAACATTCAGGCCTACGCCGACATCGTCCGCGAGCGCGCCCTGGTGCGGCGCTTGATCGAGGTCGTCAACGATATCGGCGCCAAGGCCTACCAGCCGGAAGGACGTAGCGCCGTCGAATTGCTCGACTACGCCGAGCGCGGGGTGTTCGCGGTCACCGAAAGCGGCAGTCGCCGGGGCGGCTTCCGCCCCCTGAAGACGCTGCTGACGGCTGCCGTCGACCGCATCGACGCCCTGTTCCGCTCCAACTCCACCATTACCGGGGTCGCTACGGGTTTCGCCGACCTCGACAATATGACCTCGGGTCTGCAGCCTGGGGACCTCGTGATCGTGGCCGGGCGCCCGTCCATGGGCAAGACCGCCTGCGCGCTCAATATCGCCGAAAACGCCGCCGTGGGCCTGAAACTCCCCGTGGCGATATTCAGCCTCGAGATGCCGGGCGAGCAGCTCGCCATGCGTTTGATGTCGTCCCTGGGGCGCATCAACGCCCACAGACTGCGGACCGGAAAGCTCGAGGACGAGGACTGGCCGCGGCTCACCTCGGCAGTGGGCATGCTCGCGGAGGCCTCGGTG
Organism: Acidiferrobacter sp.; assembly: GCA_027449165.1. Taxonomy (GTDB): domain Bacteria; phylum Pseudomonadota; class Gammaproteobacteria; order Acidiferrobacterales; family Acidiferrobacteraceae; genus Acidiferrobacter. The sequence continues at coordinate 5,257 of DAIDMD010000055.1, forward strand.
TATATCGACGATACCCCCGCGCTGACCCCCCTGGAGCTGCGGGCGCGCAGCCGGCGATTGATGCGGGAGCATGGCCTGGGATTGATCGTGGTCGACTATCTGCAGCTCATGCAATCCTCGGAAACCACCGAGAATCGAGCCACGGAGATATCCGGTATTACTCGTGCACTCAAGGGGTTGGCAAAGGAACTTAATGTTCCGCTTGTGGCGCTGTCGCAATTGAACCGCTCACTCGAGCAGCGGCCCAACAAGCGGCCCGTGATGTCCGATCTGCGGGAATCGGGGGCGATCGAGCAGGACGCGGATGTGATCTTCTTCATCTACCGCGACGAGGTCTATAACGAGGACAGCGAGGACAAGGGAACGGCGGAGATCATCATCGGCAAGCAGCGCAACGGGCCCATCGGAAAGGCCCGGCTCACCTACCTCGGGGAGTACACGCGTTTCGAAAACCACGCGGACGCCCACACCTATGACGGGCCGTATGCATGAGGCCGGCGTACGTCTCGCTGAACGAACGGGCGCTGCGCCATAACCTGGCGCAGGTCCGGGCGCTCAGCGGCGCGCGGATCATGGCGATCGTCAAGGCCAATGGTTACGGTCACGGTCTGGTGTGGACGGCCAAGGCCCTCGACGAGGCCGATGCCTTCGGAGTCGCCAGTCTGGAGGAGGGCCTGGAGCTGCGCGCGATCGGCGTCCGCCAGGAGATCTGTCTTCTGGAGGGCTTCTTCGATGCGGCGGAGATCCCGGTGATCCTGCGGGAGCGGCTCACGCCCGTGATCCATGACCACTATCAGGTCGCGGCCCTGAAGGGCATACCCGGTGATCGGCGCTGTGATGCCTGGATCAAGGTCGATACCGGTATGCATCGGCTGGGCTTCGAACCCGCGGAGATCCCCGCGGTCGTGGCCGATCTGGCGGCCTTGCCATGCATCGGCCGTCTCGGCCTTATGTCCCATTTGGCGAGCGCCGAGGATCCCGATTCCCGCGCCACGATGCGCCAGATCGATACGTTCCGGGGACTCGGGTTCCCGGCCTTCCGGCGCAGCCTCGCCAATTCCGCCGGCATCCTGCGCTGGCCGGCGGCGCACGCCGATTGGGTGCGGCCGGGCCTCATGCTCTACGGGGCTTCGCCGCTGGCGCCGCAGGGACCGTCGCCCGTCGCCCTCCAGCCGGCCATGACGCTGCGCAGCCGTTTGATCAGCGTGCGCCGGCGCAAGGAGGGGGACGCGATCGGTTATGGCGGCGATTATCGCTGTCCTTGCGACATGCCGGTGGGGGTTGTGGGTGTAGGGTATGGCGACGGTTACCCGCGCGAGTTCCGGACCGGGGTATCGGTCCTCGTGGGAGGGCAGCGCGTGCCGGTCGTAGGGCGCGTCTCGATGGACATGCTGACGGTCGATCTGCGCGAGGCGCCCGGCGCGCAGGTCGGCGACGAAGTGGTTTTGTGGGGGGAGGGGCTGCCGGTCGAGGAGGTCGCGCACGCCGCCGGAACCATCCCCTATACGTTGCTCTGCGGACTCACGCAACGGCTCCCGCGGCGCGAACGCCCGTGAAGACGCGCAGTTATTACCAGTGCCGCGAATGCGGCGCCCGGGCCGTCCAATGGGCCGGCCGATGCGATGCCTGCGCCGCCTGGAATACCCTGGTCGAGGTGGGCGGGTCAGCCCCGGCCGCGCCCGGCACGCCCGGCACGCCCGGCAAGCGCGCCCTGGCGCTGTCGGAGGTCCGCTGCGAGAGCGTGGCACGCTGGCCGACCGGGCTACACGAACTCGATCGCGTCCTGGGCGGAGGGGTCGTGCCGGGTTCGGTGGTCCTTTTGGGCGGAGATCCCGGCATCGGGAAATCCACCATCCTGATCCAGACCCTGGCGGCCATGAGCCGGGATCTCTGCGCCTTATATGTGACCGGCGAGGAATCGGCGGCGCAGGTGGCGCTGCGGGGGCGCCGTCTGGGCCTTGCCGCGCCGCGCATGAAGCTGCTGGCCGAGACCAACGTCGAGGCGATCATCGCCCAGGCGCGCCTGGAGACCCCGCGGGTACTGGTCATCGACTCGATCCAGACCGTTTACCTTCCGCACCTGGCACAGGCCCCCGGCAGCGTCGCCCAGGTCCGCGAGGCGGCCGCCGCCCTCGTGCGCTTCGCCAAGGAGTCCGACACCGCGCTCTTTCTCGTCGGCCATGTCACCAAGGAGGGGCAACTGGCCGGACCCCGGGTGCTCGAGCATATGGTCGACGCGGTCCTCTACTTCGAGGGCGACAGCGGGAGCCGCTACCGGCTGATCCGCGCGATCAAAAACCGCTTCGGCGCGGTCAACGAGATCGGGGTGTTCGTGATGACCGAGGGCGGTTTGCGGGAGGTCAGCAACCCTTCCGCGCTGTTTCTCCGGCAGGACGCCAAGACCGCCCCGGGGAGCGTCATCCTGGTGACGCAGGAGGGCACCCGGCCGCTGCTCGTCGAGGTGCAGGCCCTGATCGACGAGAGCCCCGGGGCGAACCCGCGGCGGGTGGCTTTGGGTCTCGACGGGCAACGCCTTGGGATGCTGCTCGCCCTGTTGCACCGCCACGGCGGACACACCACGGCGCGCCACGACGTCTTCGTCAACGTCGCCGGAGGGGTGCGGGTGACGGAGACCGCATCCGATCTCGCGGTCTTGCTGGCCTGCGCCTCGAGCCTCATGGATCGGCCCATAGGGCGCGATCTCGTGGTCTTCGGGGAGGTCGGGCTGGCCGGCGAGATGCGGCCGGTCCCGCGCGGCCAGGAGCGGTTGCGGGAGGCCGCGAAACTCGGCTTTCGACGCGCGATCGTCCCGGCCGCCAATGTCCCCAAACGCCGGTCAGACGGCGACATCGCGGTATTCGGGGCCAAACAGCTTGGGGATGCGCTGGCACACTTCTTGAAGGAGTAATAGGGATAGACACTCGGCCCGCCTCGGCCGGACAGGAAGGGGCGGGCGGGGGAGGGCGAAACGCCATGACCAATACGGGAAAGCCATCAGACGCGACAGGGGCGAGGGCGGCAGGCGGCGCTAGGCCGGCGGCCGCCATCCGTCAGCCCTCGATGGCGGCGCGCGCCGGGGCGTTGTGCGCGCTCGCGGCGGTCGGGTTCGCGCTTATGGCGCGCGTCGGGCTGGCGGAATGGGATCGACAGGGCATGGGGGGCCTCCTAGAACCCCTGTGGGTCGGGTTGCTGAGCACCAAGATCACCTTTTGGCGCCTGCTGGCGATGCAAGCCGGGGTCGTCGTCGCCGGGGCCTCGCTCGCCGTGTGGCGGTGGCACGCCCAGCGCGGCACAGGGTCCGTCCCGAGCGCGCAAGAGCCGCACGGGCTGCGCGCCCCGCGCGCCACCTTCCTGCGGACGCTGGAGCAGATCGTCGCCGGCCGTGACGAACGGCCCTATAGCCTCATCCTCTTCGATATCGACGGTTTCCGGATATTGAACGACCAGCACGGTGCGGAGGTCGCCGACGCGCTTTTGGCGCGCGTCAAGCGGCATCTGGCCGCGACCTTGCCGAACGACGCCCGCATGGCCCGGTTCGGCAGCGACGAATTCCTGGCATTCGTGCCCACCGCAAACATGAGTCAGGCCTTGGATTTGGCCCGCAGGGTGCTGGACACGACGGCCAGGCTTCGTTTCCCTGCGGGTGAAGGCCGATTCGGCGTGACCATGAGCGCCGGGCTCGCCTCGTTCCCCGAGACCTGTCACAGCCTGCGCGACGCGATCAGTCAGGCGACATCAGCGCTCCAGGAGGCCAAGGATCAAGGGCGCGCCACGGTGATTCCTGCGCGCCCCAACAACATCGGGCTCTGCCGCCTCGGGGCCGAGGTGGAGTCGGCGCTCAACGACCGGCGCGTGCACCCCGCCTACCAGCCCATCATCGATTTGCGCACCGGCCGCCCGGTCGCGGAAGAGGGGCTGGCGCGCATCCTCCTGCCGCAGGGCCAGGTCCTGGGCGCCGACCAGTTCATGGGCGCCGCCACCGACCTTCGGCTCGCAAGCCGCATCGACGAAAGCCTCATCGGCCAGACCCTGGACCGGTGTCGCAAGCAAAGCCGCCGGGGGGACACGCGCCTGCGATTCATCAACGTTTCGGCGGCACTTTTGCAGGAACGCCGTTTGCTGGAACAGATCGCGCTGTCGTTTACCGGATGCGATATCCTGAACGATCTGACGGGGAGCCGGAACCCGCTGGTGGTCGAGATCACGGAGCGCGAGTTGTTGCGGGATCCGGCCGCCGCCCTCCAGGCCCTGCAACCGTTGCTCGGGATCGGGGCGCGGCTCGCCATCGACGACTTCGGCAGCGGTTATTCCTCGTTCCTCTACCTCACCGCACTTCCCATCTCCTTCCTGAAGATCGAAATGACGCTCTTGAAGACCGCCCGGACAAGCGGGCGCGCACGCGCCATTCTGAAGGGTATCCAGGGCATCGCCAAGGACCTCAACATCCTCACCATAGCCGAAGGCATCGAGGACGAGGAACTCGCCGGGGTCGCCCGCGACCATGGAATGGATTGGGGGCAGGGGTTCTACTTCGGGCGGCCCGCGCTCGATGTGACGCCGGCATCCGTGGATATCTCCGGAAAGGTCTCGTAGCGTCCGCGCCCCGACGGTCTCGACCAAACGCCGGACCCGCTTGCTGATCGTGCGCCCCTAACGCTGACCCGGCCGCATCGGCCGCGCGCGGCGCAGCATCACGCTCAAACCCACGTTGATGAGGAGCACCATCAGGATGACGAGGAAGGCCGCGGCAAACGCAAGCGCGTGCGCCGACCGGTACGGCTGGTTGATGAAGCTCCAGATCACGTAGGTCAGATAGCCGATCGGTTCGTGAATGAGTTTTCCGTTCCAAAGGAAATTGGACCAGCCGGCGGTGTAGATCAAGGGCGCCGTCTCCCCCAGGGATATGGCGATGGCGAACAGGACGCCGGTCATGATCCCGGGGAGCGCGAGCGGCAAGGCAACGCGCGTGATGACCGTAAGTTCGCGGAACCCGAGGGCATAGCCGGCCTCGCGGAGGCTGTTCGGCACCTGAAGGAAGGAGATCTCGGTAAAGCGCGCGACATAGGGGACGACCATGATCGCAAGCGTCAAGGACCCGGCAAGCACCGAGAACTGCCAACCCATCCCTATCACGAGGGTGACGTAGCTGAAGTAGCCGAGAACGATGGACGGGACCCCGGCGAGAACGTCGTCCAGGAAACGCACGACCCGGCCGAATCGCCCGCGCCCGAACTCCGAGAGGTAGATGCCCGCCAGGATGCCGACCGGGGCGGCGAACACGAGCGCCCCGAAGACCAGGACCAGGGTCCCGGTGATCGCGTTCAACAACCCACCCGAGATCCCGTTCGTGACCTTCGTAAAGAGCGTGAGCGACAACGCCGACATGCCCTTATGGATGACGGTATAGAGGATGTCGAGCAAGGGAGCGGCGACCAGCACGAAAGACGCCGCCGCCAGGGTCCACCCCAGGCCGGACAACCATTTGCGGCGCGCGATGCGCGACAGCTTAAACGGGTGAGGCATTGCGCGAGGTCCCGGTGAGCAGGCGGGCTATGATATTGGTGATGACCGAAATGATAAAGAGGATGAGCGCGATTTCCGCCAGCGACCGAACCGCCATCCCGGTCGGGTCCTGCATCGCGCTGTCAAGCTGCGATACGATGAACGAGGCCATGGTCGTGACCGGACTATAGATATTGCCCGGGAAGTAATTCAAGGCGCCGCCGCTTACCATGAGGACCGCCATGGTCTCCCCCAGGGCGCGGCCCAGTCCCAGGATGCAGGCGCCTATGATGTTGCCGCGCACAGTCGGCAGCATGGCGCGCCGCACGACTTCAAAGTGCGTGGCGCCCAGGGCGTACGCCGCCTCCTTCGTTTCCGACGGGACCTGGGCCAGCGCGTCGCGCACGGTCGCCGCTATGATCGGGACCACCATGAGCGCGAGCACGATGGACGCCGCGAGCAGCCCGTACCCGCTGCCGATCGGCCCCGAAAAGAACGGCAGAAAACCCAGGGTGGCGCGTAGCCCGGGGCCTATGGTATGGGCCACGAGCGGCGTGAGCACCGCGTATCCCCAAAGGCCGTAGACGACGCTCGGAACCGCCGCGAGCAGTTCCACTACGAACGACAGGGGCGTCCTCAGGCGACTGCGCAGGCCTTCGGCAAGAAACACCGCCACCCCGAGGCTTATCGGGATCGCGATGGCAAGCGCGAAGGCCGACGTCAACAGGGTGCCGACGATGAACACGAGGATGCCGTAGTCCGCCCCGATCGGCGCGAGCACACCGCGCTGTTTTATCGGGTCGGCGTAGAGATTCCCGAGACTCCAGGTATGTCCGGCCAGAAAATGCCAGCCGTTGAACGTCAGGGCCGGCCAGGAGTAACGCGCAAGAAAAATAAGAATGGCGAGCAAAGCGAGCGGGATGAGGCTTGTGACGACTACGAGCGCGATCCGGAATGGTCGAATCTTCATGAGGCTCTCAAAAAAGGGCCGGGGGCCCATGGAAGGCCCCCGGCCGCATGCTCCCGTTAATGGATCTTGGCGATCTGCTTGCGGCTGAGCGCCGAGATACGCGCCGGCAACGCTATGAAGCGCACCTGGCGCAGGAAGCTGCGCGCGTTCCCTCCGCGGGTGTCAACCGCCCACGACAGGAACTGGCGCAAGGCCGTCGCCATGGCCGCGCTCCGCTGATCGCTGTTTACGATCGCGTACTCGTAGTTGATGATCGGATAGGATTCGGCGCCCGGGGCGAACACGAGACTGATGCGTTCGTCGACCGGCGTCTTGTTCACGAGTTGAGCGGCTGCCGCGCCCACCGTCTTCTGGCTCGGCAACAGGAAGCGGCCGGCGCGGTTTTTGAGGAGGGCGGTGCCGAGATGTGCGCGGTCGACCTCCTTCGTGAAGCTCACGCCGATGTAGGCGATCGAATAAGGTGTCTGGGCCGCAGCCTGCACCATTCCCGGATTGCCGAGCGCACCCAGACCGCCCGGAACCGCCGGCCAGCTGATCGTGGTGCCGTAACCGACATGCGAGTTCCAGTACGGCGTCGAAAACGACAGATACTGGCTAAAAATGAAGGTGTCGCCGCTGCCGTCGGTTCGGTGAATGGGCGTAATGAGGTGATGCGGCAGGCGTACGCCGGGGTTCAGCCGGGTGATCGCCGGGCCGTTCCAGTAGCGGATGTGGCCATCGTAGATCCCGGCCAGAACCGGCCCGCTCAGCTTCAGATGGATGCGGTTCAGTCCCGGTATGTTGTAGTTGACGGTCTGCGCGGAGATCGCCAGCGGGATATTGAGGATCGCGGGATTCTGTTTGACCTGCATGTTGCTCATGTAGGCATCGGACGCCCCGATCTGGGCGACACCCGAGATGGCCTCCGAGATCCCCGTGCCGCTCCCGGTGCCTTGCGTGTTGATGCGTACGCCGGGGTGGCTGCGGGTATAGGCCGGCACCCAGAGATTGAACAACGGATAGAGCAGGGTGGAGCCGGTCTCGGTCACGCTCAGCGTCCGCGCGGCGGCACTTGGGGAGCTTAGGATACCGGCGGCGGCAAGGGCCAGTACCGCCCCCCCGAGCACGGCGTGGAGGGGGTACCTGCTCGTTTTTTTCAACATGGCTGCCTCTAGGGTTGTTTGATTGCCGTGAAGCCTAAGGAGGATTCATGACAATCGTATGACAGGCATCACGCGTGCCATTATTAACCGAATTCCCGCGCATTGCCAGCACCGCATAGGCCGCCTCCCCGGGCCGACCACCCCGCCGGCCGGCCCCCAACCCGACCGCTCGCGCCCGCGCTGCCGGGTAGGGTCCCCGGTAACGCGGCCCGGTTGGCGGCGGCGCCTTGGAAGAACCGACCCGGAGGCCCGCGACATGGCGTCGCGACATGGCGTCGCGACGGGGCCGATGCTGGGCGCCTCGCCGGGCCCGGCGATGCCGGCGCGGCGGGCCTCGTAACGGCCATGGACGCCATGGATCGCCTGCGGCGGGCTTTACCCTGGCGGATCTCGAAGCCCGGCGCGGTCGCGGGCCCCGGCGATAGCCGCAAACGCAAGGGGCATCCGAGGGCCCGCAGGGCGGCCCATCGATAGTGGCGAGACTCGCAGCGCCCCGGCGATCGCGCCCAAACCTGCGAAATCGCCCGGCCACCCTAAGTAATAGGGTGAGGTATATCACCTATCATATTCTTATCTCTGTAATATTTCTGTCTCATTTGTTGCCGCCGTCTCTGCCATGGCGGCGCCTGCGCGGCTCCGATATCGCGGGACCACCACACGAAGTAACCGGTGCGCGGCAAACCCCGCCCTTCGGGGCAGGGAAGGCGATACCGTGGACGCCGCAGGCGTCCCTTGCGGCGGCTGGGCCAGGGAGGGGGATGACGCGGCGGGCGCAGACGGTCCCATTCCCGCCCTCCCTTCTCGCAAGCAATCGCCGGGTGGCTGCCATGAAACAGGCGCGGGGACAGCGCGTTGCGGCCTGCGGAGAGCCGACGCAGTCGGGCTGCCCCGCAAGGCCGCATCGGACGGTCCGGAACGGGGCCGTCACTCACCGCCCGCGCAACGGGACGGACGCCGGCCCCGGCACCTGACAGGGCATCGGGATGTCGCTGGGGGTGAGGCAATCGCGCAGCGCGCAATAACCGTACGTCGCCCCGAGGCTGCTCGTGCCCGAAGATAGCGCGAGAAGCCCCGGAAACAGGCCATCGCGCTCCAAGGCCTGACCAGTCGTCCAATGCCGGCATCGGGTACACCCGTCGGGTGTTAGTGAAGGGCTGCCCATTGGCCTCCGAACACGACAGCCGAAAGGGTGTAACCGACGGCCAGGTTAATCGCAACGCCCGCGGTGAATACCAATAGGACAGGGCGCTCCACGGCCAGCAACTGGCGAATCCTGGTGCTAAGACCGATCGCGAGGAAGCAGAGCGTGAAGGCCCAGGTCCGAAGGCCCACCAGGGGTACGAGCAGGTCGTGGCGAAGCACGGGTGTAAGCCGCAGGGTAAGAAGACTCATGACGCCGGCGGCAAGAAAAAAGCCGATGACGAACTTCGGCACGCGCCGCCACCAGGCATGCGCCGCCGCGGAACCCGCCAAATCCGGCCGCGATCCGGACGCATGGTCCCGCGCCACGGTGAAGGTCCAGAAGATCGCCCACAGGCCTATCCAGACATCGCGCCCGATCACCTTGGTCAACGTGAACGCCTTGATCACCACGTCCTGATGACCCACCATGACCCCGAAACTGCTCGCCGCCGCCATGCCGGCGGCGTCGGCAAGTTCCGATGACCCGATCCAGGCACCGCCTTGCCCCGGCGTCAGTCCAAGGAAGACCGCCAGCTGCGGAAGCACCACCACCCATGCCAAGGAAAACAGGATGACGAGCGATATGGCCTGGTATATCTCCTGGCGCCGGGCCTGCACCGCGGATCCGGCGGCCATGGCGGCGGATACTCCGCATACGCCCGCGCCGGTCCCCAGGACCGCCGCTTGCCCGTGGCTCAGGCCGAGCCAACGGCCAAGCCCGTAGATCGAGGCGACCGTGACCACCGTACCGATCGCCGCTTGCGCCAAGGCGGCGGGGCCGGCGCTCAAAAGCAGGGAGACGGGGAACGTCGCCCCGAGCAGGACGATCCCGGTCTTCAGGTAGAGCTCCACCCGGAAGGCCGGCTTCATCCAGTCGGGTACCGTGGCTATGTTACCGAGCATAAGCCCCAAGAGCAGGGCCACCACCGGGGGTTCCAGCTCGAACCGCGCGGCCCGCGCCCATCCGGAGATCGAAAACGTCACCAGCGCCAAAAGGAAAAGGACCACGAAACCCATCAAAAAACGTTCCAGGTCCAGGTTGAGAAAGATCGCCGGTATCGCCAGAAACAGCGCAAACACAATGGGTTGCAGCAAAATCGCGTCCCATTTGGTGGCGAAAAACGCGATCAACGTACCCCATGCCTGCCAATGGAGCCCGCCGGCGTTCACGGCAACCATCTGCGCAAGCGGCGAGCCCACCTGCCACGCCATCCATACCCCAAACAAGGTCAAGAGCCCGATAACCGTGGCCCAGAAATCCTCCGTCTTCAACATAGCTCCCCCCGTTTTTGTCGTTTATTTATATGGATTATTCAAGGCGTACGAAAACCCCTTGGCTTCAAGCCTCGACCGGCCGGCAAAGGTGGTCCCGTGCCCCGGGGGCATGCCGACACGAAGAACCGCCAGCGCCCCTCTGTCTTTAACGTATGGACCCGCGGCGCCGATATCGCCTTGATCCGCGACAAATGACGCGGCCGGCCAACCCGCGGCGCCCGCACCGCTTTCTCGTTCCCGGGGTTGCCGGTCCGCCGAAGCCTGGGCCGCGGCGACACGGGTTACGCGGATCCTCCGCCGCCCCGCGACCGATGGCTGTGCGCAATGCGCGCCGCCGAAGGTCTGGGGTTTCGCGTCTCGCGCCCGGGCACATCCTCCCCGGCCGCCTGCCGGCCTCACCGCGGCGACCGTCACCGTGTCGAGAATAACGAATGCGCCGGCGAAGGCGCCCCATAATGGTTCACAAGGCGCCTTCGGTGCCCAACCGCCCAAAAGCCTCGAATGGGTCATTGCTCGTGCGCCGGACCGCGCGGGCCCTCACGACTCCAGCAGGCGGCCGCATTGAGGTCGACCCGGCTCGGTGCCCATATTTCCGGAATATATAGCCATTTCCGGATATGCTATTCTTGCGGGGATCTAAGCCATGGATCGGGGTCCTGTCGGCGTGGCGGTTTTTCGAGTAGGATTATAAAGGGGTCGGGTTGGCGCCAGGGAGCCGATTCCGAACCTGGGGTGCGGGTCGCCGGCAAGGTGCGGGCGCGTAGGCGGAGGGAGCATGGCGGACGCGGGAAACGTGCTTCAGCATCTGCTTGATGTCGAAGGGCAAGCCGAGGCGTTGGTAAAAGCCGCGGAACTCGACCGCGAACAGATGGTGCGCAAGGCTCAGGACGATGCGGCGGCGGCCGAGGCGCGGTTCCAGCAGCAGATTCCGGAAATCCACGCATCATGGACGGCCAAGGCCGAGGAACGCGCGGCCCAGGCGATCGCCGAGCTTACGCGCCGCCACGAGGAGCGCCGGTCGCGCCTGCAGCAGGTGGCGCGGGATCGCCAGGATAAGGCCATTGTGGCGGCGCTCGCCGTTCTTACCGACTTCGGGATCGGACCCAAGTGAGCGTCGCCGCCCGCTACGCGTACGTTAATGGCCGGGTCTCGGGCATGACGAACATCCTTTTGTCGCGGGCGGATCTCGACGCAATGCTGGCGCTGCCGGCCGGCAAGGAACAGGAGATTCTCGGTCGCATAGGCCTTCCGGCAGCCCCTTCCGGGCAAGCGGACCGTGCCCCGCCGTCGTTGGAGCAACGCTTCATCACCGCCCTTCTTGAAGACATAGACATTCTGGTTCGGGCCGTCGCCGGGAACGCGCGAAGGTTTTTCCTGTTCTGGGCCTATCGCTTTGAGCTCGCCAACCTTAAGACCATTTTACGCGGCAAGATAACCGGCCTGTCGCCGGCCGCCATACGGGCCCACCTCATCGAGATGGGCCCGCTGGCGAGCCTGCCCATCGAGGCCCTTCTGGGAACCGAGGATATCGCGGAACTGCTGTGGCGGCTCGACGGCACGCCGTTTCACGGCGTTGCGCGGGAGGCGCGGCGGATCTATGAGGCGCGCCATGATCTCTTCGCGCTCGATGCAGCCGTGGACCGTCGCTACTTCGCCAGACTGAGCTCCTTCGCGGCGGCGGTGGACAACGGGAGGGGCGGGACACTTCATGTCCTCGTGGGCGATATCATTGATCGACTCAACATCCTGTGGTTGTTGCGCTACCGATTCGCCTACGGCCTTGCGCCGGCGGACACCTACTATTTGCTGATCCCGGCAAGTTATCGGATTTCCCGGGACGATCTTGCAGGCCTCTCGCAACTCGACAAGATCGCGGACGTTATCGCGCAACTGCCGGCACCCTATCGAGACCTGCTCGCCGGAGCGACGGACCTGACCGAGGCGGCTAAGCGCCTCGAGGGAATGGCCAGGCGCCGGGCGGAGGCGATTTTGCATAGCGCGATCTTCAGCCATGGACGGACATTCGCGTATCTGATCCTGCGAGAGCAGGATCTATCCCGGGTGCGGGGCGTCGTTGCGGGCAAGACCATGCATCTCGACCCGGAACTCGTGCTAATGGCGGCGGGCCTCGATAACTAGCGAAGGCCTTGAAGGGGCGGGGTAATGCGGGTCGCCGGTTACGGATCTCGTTATGGCGACCATAGAAACGAGTAGACGGGGGATGTAGGATCGTACCGGTGCCGCACCGAGTGCCGGCGATTTGGCGAATTGTCGGTGTCCGGAGGGTTCGTTTGCAGCTCGTTTGGGGGACGCTATGTTGACTCCACCGCCCATGCGGCGCGTCATGCTCCAGATTCTCACCAAGGACGCCTCCGAGGCGGCGCTGATCCTGGCCGAGGCAGGGGTATTCGGCCCCGAAAGGGATCGCGCGCTCGAACCGCTCCTGCCGGAGTGGCCGGGTTCGCGTTACCGGGAACTCTACCGGGCGGCGCGGGCGCGATTCGACAAGATCGCCTCATATTGTGGGCTTGGCGCCCCCGAACTCGCGCCGGAACCCCACGACGTCGGCGAGGAGGATCTGGCGCGGACCGACGAGCGGCTGAAAGGAATTTGGTCCCGCTGCTCCGCCCAT
>DAIDMD010000056.1 GCA_027449165.1 Acidiferrobacter sp.
CGAACGCTACGAAGCTCCCCGGAAAGAGGACGCATCAGGACCCGGAAAACCGGAAAGACCTCGTTCGAAAACACGCCCGCGCTCCCGTAGCTAGGAATCCCCCATGGCCGTTGTCATTTTGGACTTTCAAAGAAAGTTGGGCGGTGACCGCCGCCTCCAGGTCGCGGTTGGTGGCGCATATCAGGCGCACGTCGACCCGAATCGACTTGTTTCCGCCGACCCGTTCGAATTCGCGTTCCTGGAGCACGCGCAGCAATTTGGTCTGGAAGGCCGGCGAGATCTCGCCGATCTCGTCAAGAAAGAGCGTGCCGCCGTGCGCGGACTCGAAGCGCCCCTTGCGTTCCTGCGAAGCGCCGGTAAAGGCGCCCTTCTCGTGACCGAAGAGTTCGGACTCGAGCAAGGTCTCGGTGAGCGCGGCGCAGTTGACGCGCACGAAGGGCTTGTCCTTGCGCGGACTCATGTAATGGATGGCGCGCGCGATCATCTCCTTCCCGGTCCCCGATTCGCCGCGCAGCAGCACGGTCGCGCGCCCCGGCGCCACTTTGTGGACCTCCGCGAAGACCTCCTGCATGCGCTTGCCGTGGCCGATCACGTTGTCGATATGGTAGCGGCCCTTCAGGGCGGTCTCGAGCCTTTGCTTTTCCGAGAGAAGCTCGGCCCGTTCGGCGGCTATCGCGCGGCTTTGCTTCACGGCGTGGCCGATCAGGATCGCGACCATCTTAAGGAAGCGCACGTCCTGCTCGAAGCGCGCGGACCGGTGCCCGGCATCGGTCTCGCGATCCACGCTTAGCACCCCGACCGTCTCGCGGCCCACCTTGATCGGGACGCAGATGAACGCGATGGCATGCTTCTGGCCGAGGTTGCGCGATTGCGTGCGGTTCAAAAACAGTGGCTCGTCGGCGACATCCGGTATGACCGTGGGCAGGCCGGTCTTCAGGACCCGCCCGATGATGCCCTCGCCTCTCAGATAACGCCCGCGGTCTTTCTCCTGGCGGCTCAGGCCGTGGGCACTCACGGTCTGCAAGGCCCCGTCGTCTTGCACGAGCGCTACCATGCCGCGCTCCATGTGCAGGTAGGACGCGAGGATTTCGAGCGTGCTTCGCAGATTCTTGGCCAGATCCGTGCAGGAGTTAAGGGCCTTGCCGATCTCATACATGGCAAGCATTTGCGCCGCCGCATTGCCTTCCGGCCGCTTGGTCATGACACCGTCCCTATCGTGCTCCATGTGTCCTCATCCCGATTCTAGTCCCAATGTCAGGCAATTTATGTACCGCCCAGGGGTCTCGGCCCATAGAACTCGTTATTGCCCGCATATCACATGGCCCGATGCGGCTTATGGCGATAAGGACCTGTACGCACGCCAAACCCCTATTGTTCAATATCCGACAATCCCGGACAATAGCTGTGGGTATTGTCGGATAGACGACAATCCATGGCGCGTCGCAAGCCATCTCCGGGATGGCATGGGACTTGCCCGCAGGGACAACGGGCGTGCGGGCGGGATCGTGGTAACGGGCGCGGCGATCGCCACCGACCCGCATGCCCCTTCGGATTCGCCGCCCGCCGCCCTGGCCCTACCCCGAATCGAAGGCGGAGGAGGACGTCCCTGGAGCCGCGATGCCTGGGGATCGATCACGGGGTCGGAGCCGACAAGGAGGAGGGACGCCGGCCTGCCCAGACGGCGGCGCCGAAGTCGCTGCCCATCACCCTGCCCCGGGCATGAGCATGCGCCGGCCGGTACCGGCGCCGGGTGCCGTCCCACCCGGCCCCTTGTTATGTGCCTCTGTCGGCTTTGCGACAGGGGGTGTCGGTCGCAAAGCCCACACGGCGCCCTCTGTTTCGCTATCGCGGCCATCCGCGCCGCTGTTTCGCGGCGGTCCGGCCCCTTGGCATGGCGCTTGCTATCCGGCATCCCAGGCGGTCATTGGGGACGGTAGCATGGACCTTACGGTAGGGATCAACGACACCACGCTGCGGGACGGCGAGCAGACCGCGGGCGTGGCCTTTAGTCCCGAGGAAAAGATCGCCATTGCCCGCGCCCTGGATCGCGCCGGCGTTCCCGAGATGGAGGTCGGCATACCGGTGCTGGGTCCCGAGGAGCGCGAAACCATCCGCGCGATCGGCGCGCTCGGTCTGGGCGCCCGGCTCATGGTGTGGGCGCGTATGTGTCTTGAAGACCTTGAGGCCGCCGGCCGCTGCGGGCCGGTGCTCGTCCACCTCTCGATCCCGGTCTCGGACATCCATATCCGCCATAAGCTCGGGCGCGACCGTGCCTGGGTCTTGAGGACCGTGACGCGTTTCGTGGGCACTGCGGTCGATCGGGGCATGACCGTATCGGTCGGCGCCGAAGATGCCTCGCGCGCCGATCCGGGGTTTGTGTACCGCGTGGCCGAGGCCGCGCAAAAGGCCGGTGCCTGGCGCCTGCGCTACGCCGATACCCTGGGGGTGTTGGATCCGTTTGCCGCCTACGAGCGCATCCGGGCGCTAATCGAACATACCGACCTGCCGATCGAGATCCACGCCCATGACGATCTCGGCCTCGCCACCGCCAATACCCTGGCGGCACTCTTGGCCGGCGCCCGCTACGCCAACACGACGGTCAACGGCCTAGGCGAGCGCGCCGGCAACGCGAGCCTGGAGGAGGTCACGCTGGGGCTTCATGTGATCTACCGGCGCAGGACCGGCATCGACATGAAGCAGCTGCCGGTCATATCGGAGCTCGTCGGCCGCGCCTCCGGCCGGCCGGCCCCGCCCCAGAAGAGCGTCGTCGGCGACGCGGTCTTCACCCACGAGGCCGGCATCCACGTCGACGGGCTATTGAAGGACGCCGACACCTACCAGGGGTTCGATCCGGCGGACGTGGGGCGCGCCCATCGCATCGTGCTTGGAAAGCACTCGGGGTCGCGCGCCGTGGCCTACATCTACGACCAGCTCGGGATCGCGCTAAGCCGCGATCAGGCCCGAGAGATCGTGGGTCTGGTCCGCGCCCACGCGGTCCGTACCAAACACCCGCCGAGCGACCAGGATCTGCGCCGCTTTCTCGGCGAGACCCGGGTGCCCGCACCGGCAACGGAGACTCTATGAACGACCAACCCCAAGGGTCCGCAAGCCAAAGGCTCTTCCGGGACCTCAGCCAATTGTCGGCCGCCGAGGAGTTCTTCGAGTATTTCGCGCTGCCCTACGACCGGCACGTCGTCAACGTGAACCGTCTCCATATCCTGAAGCGTTTTCGCCAATACCTGGCGAACGCCTTGGACGACGCGCCGGCCGGCGCCGAGGATCTGCGCGCCCTGTGCGCGGCGCTCCTGCAAAAGTCCCACGAGGACTTCGCGCAATCCAATGCGCGGGTCGAGAAGGTCTTCCGGGTCTTTCAGGACCAGACGCCCCAGGTCGCAGTCAAGACGATCCTGCGCGGCGGCGCACCGCGCATCAAAGGAGAATGACATGCATATCGTGGTCTGCATCAAGCAAGTGCCCGACAGCGCGCAGATCCGCGTGCATCCGGTCACCAACACCATCATGCGTCAGGGCGTCCCGGCGATCGTCAATCCCTACGATCTCTACGCCCTGGAGGAGGCGCTGCGCCTCAAGGACTGCTACCGCGGCCGGATCACCGTGTTGTGCATGGGCCCGCCGCAGGCCGAGGCGGCCTTGCGCAAGGCCTTGGCCTTCGGCGCCGACGACGCCATCTTGCTGACCGACCGCGCGTTCGCGGGGGCCGATACGCTCGCCACGAGTTATGCGCTGGCGGCCGCCATACGCCAGATCCACAAGGGGCTGCCGGTCGACCTCGTATTCGCCGGAAAGCAGACCATAGACGGCGATACCGCGCAGGTGGGGCCCGGGATCGCCTCCCGGCTCGACATGCAGCTGTTGACCTATGTGAGCAAGATCGTCTCGCTCGACCTCGATGCCCGCGAGATCGTCGTGCATCGCCGTTCCGAGGGCGGGGTGCAGGTTCTGCAGACGCGGCTGCCGGCGCTCATCACCGTGCTCGAGGGCATCAACGAGATGCGTTTCGCCACGCTGACCGACATGTTCCGGGCCGAGCGTCACCCGCTTACGACCTGGAACAAGGACGATGCCCATATCGAGGACCCGACCAAGATCGGCCTCAAGGGGTCTCCGACCGCGGTATCCAAGGTCTTCGCGCCGTCGCCGACCAACCGCCGCGCGGAGCTGATCGAGACCCAGAGCGGCCAGCCCGCCGATCTCGCCGCAACCTTGGTCGCCAAGCTCTTTTCTCAGCGCCCGGAACTGGCGCTTTCCCTCAAGTCCTCTTCCACGCCTGACGGGAGGTCCGCATGACATCCGCACCGACACCGCCCGCCGCCCCGCGACCGGCCGGCCGCCGGGCGGCCAAGCTCGACGAGCGTCTGGCCGGTTACAAGGGCGTCTGGGTCTTCGTCGAATACGAGCGCGGCCAGGTCCATCCGGTCTCCTGGGAGCTGCTCGGCGAGGGCCGCAAGCTCGCCGACGCCCTCAAGGTAGAGCTCGCCGCCGTCCTGCTCGGTCCGCCCGACGGCGCCATCCGCGGCTTCTGCGATAAGGCCATACACTACGGCGCGGACCTTTGCTACCTCGCCTGCCATGCGGCCCTGAAGGACTACCGCAACGCCCCCTATACGTCGGTGCTCACCGAACTCGTCAATCGCTACTGCCCGGAGATCCTGCTGCTCGGCGCGACCACGCTTGGGCGGGATCTCGCGGGCAGCGTCGCCACCACCCTGAGGACCGGGTTGACCGCCGACTGCACGGGTCTTGCGATCGATCCCGAGAACCGCGGGCTTGCCGCCACCCGCCCGACCTTCGGCGGCAGCCTGCTGTGCACCATCGTGACGCTCAACTACCGGCCGCAGATGGCGACCATCCGTCCGCGCGTCATGGCCACCCCTTCGCCAGATCCGGACCGGGTGGGCCGCGTGATCGAGCATCCGGTCACGCTCGTCGAGGATTCCATTATCACCAAGGTCCTGGAGTTCGTGCCCGACGACCGCAGCGCGGAGGCCAACCTGCCGTTCGCCGACATCATCGTAAGCGGCGGGCGGGGGATGAAGCGCCAGGAGAACTTCCGCCTCATCCACGATCTCGCGCGGGTCCTGGGCGCCGAGGTGGGCGCAAGCCGCCCGGCGGTCCAGGCCGGCTGGGTGGGCGCCGACCGCCAAGTGGGACAGTCCGGAAAGACCGTCCGGCCGCGGCTTTATATCGCGGCGGGCATATCGGGGGCCGTTCAGCATCGTGTCGGGATGGACAAATCCGACGTGA
Source organism: Acidiferrobacter sp. (assembly GCA_027449165.1). Taxonomy (GTDB): domain Bacteria; phylum Pseudomonadota; class Gammaproteobacteria; order Acidiferrobacterales; family Acidiferrobacteraceae; genus Acidiferrobacter. Next base: position 5,266 of record DAIDMD010000056.1, read on the forward strand.
TCGTCGCCATCAACGAGGACGCCGGCGCGCCCATATTCGATTTCGCGCACTACGGCATCGTCGGCAACGCCATGACCATCCTGCCGGCTTTGACCCAGGCGTTCACCGAGCACTTAAGGACCCGGAAGCGGGCCTGCTGAGCGTATTGGAAGGAGGTTTTATGTCAGAGCATTTCGATGCCATCGTCGTGGGCGCCGGGCCGGCCGGGAACGCCGCCGCCTATACCATGGCCAAGGCCGGCCTCAAGGTCCTGCAAATCGAGCGCGGCGAGTATTCGGGGTCCAAGAACGTCCAGGGGGCCATCCTGTATTCCGACGCCCTCGAACGGATCATCCCCGACTTCCGCGAGGACGCGCCGCTCGAGCGCCACGTCATCGAGCAGCGCATGTGGGTCCTGGACGACGAATCCTATGTTGGCGGAACCTACCGTTCCGCCGATTTCAGCAAGCCGCCATACAATCGCTACACC
>DAIDMD010000057.1 GCA_027449165.1 Acidiferrobacter sp.
AGGCATCATCCAGGGCGTTGGCAAAGAAGAACATCACCTCGCCCCCGGCCCGGCGCACGACAAAATCGCCGAGAAGGCCCGTGGCCACACTCTGCGGTCCGCGGACGACGTCCCGGAACGCGACCTCCTGCCCCGCCGGGACACGGAAACGCCATGCCGCCCGCTCGCCGGCGGCGATCCGCGCCCGGGCGGCCCGGGGGTCTTGGCCCGCGCACCGGCCCGAATAGCGCGGGGCCTGGCCCCGGGCCCGCTGCCCGGCGCGCTCGGCGGCGAGCTCGGCCTCGGTGCAAAAGCACGGGTAGGCCAACCCCTCGCCCGCCAGCCTCTCGAGGTACTCGTCGTAGACGGCGCCGCGCTGCGATTGGCGCCAGATCGCCGACTCGTCCACATAGGCCCCGAACCCCAGCCACTTGAGGTCGGACAACAAGGCCTCTTCGAACACCGGGCTTACGCGCGCGCGGTCGCTATCCTCGATCCGCAGCAGGAACCGCCCGTCGGGCAGGGCCGCGAGCAGACTGAAAAGCGCGGTGCGCGCGTTGCCGAGATGCAATAGGCCGCTTGGGCTCGGCGCAAAGCGGGTCGTATGGGGACTCATCCTGCCATGATAACGCGTCATTGCCCTGGCCTGCCAAGTCGGCGACAATGCGCCAAACCTCACAGAGGATCTCCCCATGGTGCATCTCGAAACCAACCAGGGCGTCATCGTGCTCGAGCTTAACGCCGACAAGGCGCCGAAGACCGTCGCCAACTTCCTGGCCTACGCTCGCGAAGGCTTTTTCACGAACACGATCTTCCACCGGGTCATAGACGGCTTCATGATCCAGGGGGGCGGTTTCGAGCCCGGCATGCGCCAAAAGCCCACGCGATCGCCGATCGACAACGAGGCGAACAACGGGCTGCGCAATGCGCGCGGCACCATCGCCATGGCCCGCACCAGCGATCCCCACTCGGCGACGAGTCAATTCTTCATCAATGTCGTCGACAACGACTTCCTGAACTTCACCGCCCCCACGCCGACCGGCTGGGGTTATTGCGTGTTCGGGCGGGTGACCGAGGGCATGGATGTGGTCGATACCATCAAAGGCACCGCCACCACCAGCCGCAACGGGTTCCAGGACGTGCCGGTGAGCGACATGGTCATAACGGGCGTGCGCATAGACTAGCCCCGTGAAGGCCCAGGCGTTCATTGCCGATCTGCATCTGACGGCGCAGCGGCCGCATGCGATCGGCCTTTTCCGCGACTTCCTGGCGGCCGCGCGCGGCACCCTCGACCACCTGTACATCCTCGGTGATCTCTTCGAGTACTGGGTGGGCGACGACGGGGCGGACGAGCCGGAGTTCGCTCCGGTGGTTGGGGCCTTGCGAGCGGCCACCGACGGCGGTCTTGCGATCAGCGTCCTGCACGGGAACCGCGACTTCCTGCTGGGCAGCCGGTTCGCCGAACTCACCGGCTGCCGCCTGCTCGACGACCCCCACGAACTGACCCTCTTTGGCGCCCGCACCCTAGTGAGCCACGGCGATGCGCTATGCACCGACGATCGCGAATATCAGGCCATGCGCCGGCAATTCCGCGATCCGCGCTGGCAACAGCAGGTCCTCGCCCGGCCGCTCGCCGAACGCATCGCCATGGCCCGCACCCTGCGCCAGGAAAGCAGTCGGGCCACGCCTGCCAAGGATGCGGCGCTGCTCGACGTGAACACCGGGGCGGCCGGCGCATTGCTCGATCGCCACGCCCTGCGTCGGCTGATCCACGGCCACACCCATCGGCCGGGGGAGTATCCCGTACCCACCGCTCAGGGGCCTGCCGTGCGCATCGTGGTCGGCGATTGGTATGAGGGATCGAGTGTCCTGGTAGTGGGACCCGCGGGCCACGTCCTAATCGCCGTTACGGACTTCCCCCGGGCTGTAGCGGACGTAATGCGCGGGCAGGGCAAATAGGCTGGACTTGACCGGAACGTCCTTCTTGTAGGCCATGAGAATCTTCTCGTTCTCCTCGTAGTCGAGCAGGCGCACCGGGAAGCCGTACGCATATTCGCGACCCGGATCGAACACGTTATCGGCCAGATCGCAGGCGGTCTCGAGCCCAACCGGGGTGTTGGCGGCGGTCAGCGCCTGCTCCCCGGCCAGGGTGTCCGAGTAGGCCTTGAGGGCGGATACCGCGCCCGGCAGCAGCCCCTTGGCCGCGACGACGTAGTAGCACTGGCGACCGTTGGTGTAGAGCCGGTAGCTTCGGAGCTTGTGGCCCTTGAAGCGGCCCCTGGCCGGCCCGCTCTTGACCGTATCGCGCAGCTTCGCGGGCTTCGCGAGCGTGATGAGGTGGCTGCGGATCACGAGGATCGTCCGATCGCTGTGGTCCACGCTATAGATGATGCGGCGCTTGCGGTCGAAGAGGATGTAATTGCCGGTCCCCGTGTCCGGATCGATACGCAGGTAGCGGCGGTTCACTATGATGCGCGTCGGGAACGGCGGGCCGCCCAACTCGCGCTCCTTCATGTAAAGGATCGTGGCGTGGGGACTACTCCTCCCGCAGGACGCGAGCGCCATGACAAGCCCGGCGGCCCCAAGGTGCAGAAGACCCCGGCGAACGCTCACCGCGCCCCCTCGAGGGCCGCGACCGCCCGCAGGCCCGCCTCCAGATCGGCGATCAGATCGCCGCGGTCCTCGAGGCCTATGGAAAGACGAATGAGGCCGTCTTCCACGCCCGCCGCACGCCGCGCCTCCGGGGTCAGGCGGCCGTGGGTGGTGGTCGCGGGGTGGGTGACGGTGGTCTTCGTGTCGCCGAGGTTTGCGGTCCGCGACAACAAGCGGCAACCGTTCACGAACGCGAACGCGCCGGGGCTCCCCGCGCCCTTTAGGGTAAACGAGACGACGCCCCCGCCGGCCGACTGCTGGGCGCGGGCCAGACCGTACTGCGGATGGCTCGGGAGATACGGATAGTACACACGGTCTACGAGCGGCTGCGTCAGCAGCCAGTTGGCCACCGCGAGCGCGTTCTCGCTGTGCGCCTTCATGCGCAACGACAAGGTCTCGAGGCCCTTCAGGAAGATCCAGGCGTTGAAGGGGCTCATAACCGGACCCGCAGTGCGCACGAACGGAAAGATCTCGCCGGTCACTACGCCCTCCGGGCCTACGACCGCCCCGCCCAGGGCCCGGCCCTGGCCGTCGATGTACTTGGTCGCCGAATGGACGACCAGGTCCGCGCCGAGCGCCAGAGGCCTTTGCAAGACCGGCGTGCAGAAGGTGTTGTCGACCACGAGCCGCGCGCCGCGGCGGTGGGCGATCTCGGCCAAGGCCACGAGATCGCCGAGAACGCACAGCGGGTTGGACGGCGTCTCCAGGAAAAACAGCCGCGTGCGGTCCGTGCACGCCCGCTCCCAGGCCGAGACGTCGTCCAAGGGCACGAAGCTCGTGTCCACCCCGAAGCGGGCCAGCATCTGAAACAGGGCGATCGACGGCCCGAATACGCTTTGCGAGACCACGACGTGGTCGCCGGCCTTTAGGAGCGCCATGCACACCGACAAGATTGCCGCCATCCCCGATGCCGTCGCAAGCGCGCGCTCGCCGCCTTCCAGAACCGCCAATCGCTCCTCGAAGATCCGCACGGTTGGGTTGCCCGAGCGCGAGTAGATATTGCCTTCGGCGCGTCCGGCGAAACGGTCCGCGGCCTGCTCGGCGTCGTCGAAGACGTAGCTCGACGTAAGGAACAAGGGCTCGCTGTGCTCGCCTTCGTGGGTCCGGTGGTGACCAGTATGAATCGCAAGCGTCTCCATCCGACCCTTCAAGTCGTCATCCATTACCGACCCCCCCTTCCCGACCTAAATTAATAGTACGTATGCAGTTCCGTCGATACGAGATCGTTCATGGGACTCGCGCACTTCGCGGTATCCCCCCGGACCTGCTCGACATGCTCGAGATAGCTCTTATCGACGTCGCCCGTGACATAAACCCCGTCGAAACACGAGGTGTCGAAACGCGTAATGCGCGGGTTGCCTTCGCGCGCCGCCTCGATCAGATCCTCCAGATCCTGATAGATGACCCGATCGGCGCCTATGGCGACCGCCACCTCCTCGGTGGTCCGGCCGGTCGCGATGAGCTCCTGGACCGACGGCATATCGATGCCATAGACGTTGGGGTAGCGGACCGGGGGCGCCGCGGAGGCGAAATACACCTTGTTCGCGCCCGCCTCGCGGGCCATCTGGATGATCTGCATGGAGGTCGTGCCGCGCACGATAGAGTCGTCGACCAGCATAACGTTCTTGCCGCGGAACTCGAGATCGATGGCGTTCAGCTTCTGGCGCACCGACCGCTGTCGCTGCGCCTGCCCCGGCATGATGAAGGTTCGCCCGATGTAGCGGTTCTTGATGAAGCCCTCCCGATACTTCACGTCGAGCTCCTTGGCCATCTCCAAGGCCGCCGCGCGGCTCGTGTCGGGAATCGGAATGATGACGTCGATGTCGTGGTCCGGCCACTCGCGCAACAGTTTGCGCGCCAACCGCTCGCCCATGCGCAGCCGCGCCTTGTAGACGCTGATCCCGTCCATGATCGAGTCCGGCCGGGCCATGTACACGTGCTCGAATATGCACGGGGTATGGTGGGGGTTCTCGGCGCACTGACGCGTAGACAGGGCGCCGGCCATATCCACGAACAAGGCCTCCCCGGCCCGGACGTCACGGACCAGTCCGTAGCCCAGGACATCCAGCGCGACGCTCTCCGAGGCGAACATATGCTCGGGCCCCTGGTCCGTATCCCGGCGGCCGTAGACGAGCGGCCTGATCCCCCAGGGATCGCGAAACGCAACGATCCCGAAACCGGAGATCATGATGACCGCCGCGTACGCGCCGCGTACGCGCCTATGGACGGCGGCGATTGCCCGGAAGATATGCTCGGGGGTCAGGCTGACGCCGCCCACCTTCTGCATTTCATGGGCGAAGACGTTCAGCAGGACCTCGGAATCCGAGTCGGTATTGATGTGCCGCTGGTCCTCGCGGAACAGCTCGTCGCGCAGCTCCGCGGTGTTGGTCAGGTTCCCGTTGTGCGCTATGGCAAGACCGAAGGGCGAGTTCACGTAAAAGGGCTGGGCCTCGGCCGAAGAGGCGCACCCGGCCGTCGGGTAGCGCACATGCCCGATCCCCATGGTCCCCCGCAGCGCCAGCATATGGGAGGCCTGGAAGACGTCGCGCACGAGCCCGTTGTCCTTGCGCATATACACGCGCTTGCCGTCGCTCGTGATGATCCCGGCCGCGTCCTGGCCCCGGTGCTGAAGGACGATGAGGCCATCGTAAAGGGCCTGATTGACGGGACCCTTCGCCAATATACCGACTATCCCACACATGATAGCAACCCCCCGGGGAACGTCGAAAAGCGGACTAGTTTA
>DAIDMD010000058.1 GCA_027449165.1 Acidiferrobacter sp.
GGGATCCGGTTTACGCAGGGCGACGCGCTCGACGCCGAACTGAAGATCCTGCTCCCCGATTGGGTCCCGCACCCCTTCATGAAGGGTCTGCCCATCTGCGATGAGGAGGGCTTCGTGGTTACCGACATGTTGATGCGCAACCCCAAGTATCCGGAAATCCTGGCGTGCGGCGACGCCGCGGCGGTGACCGTGCCCAAGCTCGGGGCCATAGGTCACCAGGAGAGCGAGATCGTGGGCAAACAGATCGCCCGCGATCTCGGGCGCGTAGGCGAGGCGGCGGCATCCGAGCCCCTGAAACCGCTCGTCTACTGCATCGGCGACATGGGCGACAACCAGGCCTTCTACATCCGCTCCAACTCCTGGTATGGCGGTGACACGCAGGTACTGAAAATAGGGCGCGTCCCCTATCTTCTGAAGATGCAATACAAGGACATGTTCTTCCGGACCCAGGGCAAGGTCCCGCCGTGGGGCCTGGACGCCGCGCAGTTCCTGGCCGAACGCCTGTTCGCGGCTTGAGTCATGAGCGGTCCCATACCCGAGGCCGAGGCCAACGACGCGACCCGCGTCACAAGCGCCCCCGAGCTCAGCGCGCGGCAATGGCAGGCCCTGGCGCGGTTCGCCGACCGCTACGCGGCCCTCGAGGAGGGTGCCAGCGGCGCCCTGGGCGAGGCCGCCGCCGAGGCTGCCCTGAAGGTCTCGGGGCTATGGCGGGACCACGATCTGACGGGGCTTGCGGAGGCCTTGCTGAAGACCGCCGAGGCGTTACGTGCAGCCGGCCTCTGGGACGCGGTCGCCGATGGCGCCTCGCCCATGCGCGGCGTCCTGCAGCGCGCGCTCGCACCCGACACCATCGATCAGATAGGCCCCCTGATCCTGGAACTGCGCGGCGAACTGCGCGCCGTCCGGGGCCTCGCGGCGCGCCTCGACGCTTGGCAGGCACTGCTCGCCGGCCCCACCGGCGCGGCGCTGGCCACGGGTGTCACGCGCCTGCTCGAGGCCATGCGCGATACCGATGCGGCAGGCCTTGGACGCGACACGCTGCGGCTCGTCGAGGCACTCTCTGAGACCGGGGCTGTCGGTTGGCTCGCTGATAATATCGGCTACCTCACCGACACCATCACGCGGCTTTCATCCGTGACCCCGATGGCCCTCGAGGCGGCGGGCCCCCTCCTTGAGCGCGCGCGCGATGATCTCGGGTTCGCCCACCGACTTGCCGAGGTAGGCCGGGGACTCGGTGATATCCTCGCCGGGCCCACGGGCGCGGCCATCACCGCCACGCTCGCCGACCTCGGCCGCTGGTCGCACGCCCACGACCCCGCGGGCCTTGCGCAAGAGGTCATCGAACTGCTCGGCGCCTGGCGCGACGCCGGCGTCTTTCCGGTGCTGCGCGAGGCCTCTGGCGCGCTCGCCGACCTTACCGCGTCCTGGAACCGCTTGCGCAATGCAGACGACGGCGGCCGTGCGGCCGCGCAAGCCCTGTTTGCGGACACGGCGCGCAGCCTGGACGCCTGGCGCCGCTGGCGCGGCGAACAAGTCGCCGAACAGGTCCCGGCGTCCGGGGGACTGAAAGGCCTTTATCGCCTGCTGACGGATGCACGCGTGCAAGACGGCCTGTGTGAGGCCGCCACCTTGCTTCACGCCCTGCACGAGGGGCGCGCGCAAACGAACCCGCCATCCCCACCAACACGCCGTCGCGACGGCGCATGATCCCCATGGGGGACCATTGCCCAGTCCCGCGCGCGAGATCCGTCCGCACGCCATACCGGTCGCAAGGCTCCCTCCAAAGTCTCATGGAACGGCCCGCTCGTTTCCCGGATAGTGGGAATCAGGCAAGCCGCGCGGGAAGTTTCTGCGAATCCAGGAGGCCGCGTGTCGACAGCAGTGGAAACCTTGGGCCATCACACCAGTTCGGTGTCTTATCCCTTGCCGCACGGGCCGCGCGTGAACCTCGGCTGCGGGCCGGTCATGCCCAAGGGCTGGATCAACGTCGATGGTAGCCGCCGGGCATGGCTCGTGGCCCATGCCGGCCGACTCGATCGATTGCTCGTGCGTCTAGGATTATTGCGCGCCACGCCGTTTCGGCCAGGCATCATCCACCACGACCTGCGCAAGCCCCTGCCGTGGGCGCGGGACTCGCTGGCAGCCGTCTACGCCGGCGAGGTCTGGGAACACTTCGAATACGAGGATGCTCGGCGCCTGACCGCGGAGTGCCACCGAGTCTTGATGAAAGGCGGTGTGCTGCGCCTGTGCGTCCCGGACGGGGTGGAGTTCTGGGAGAACTATCTTGCCATCTTCCGGGAGCAGCAGGCGCGCGAACCGGGCGCGCGCGATGTCGCGCGTCTGCGCCGTCATGTGCGCATGTACTTCGACGATATCTGCACCCGACGGCCAGGACTCAAGTCCTTCGGACACTTTCATAAATGGCAATACGACGAGGTCCAGCTCGTGGATCTCTTCATGCGCTGCGGATTCAAGGATGTGAGCCGCCAGGCATTCGGGGTAAGCCGCATACCCGACATAGGCATCCTGGAGCGATCGGATTTTCTGATCGTCGAGGGCGTGAAGCGCTAAAATCCGGCGTCGCGCAGGCGCCTCATCAATGCCCCCTGGCACGCTGGGTCGCGCCCTTCAAGGCCTCGGCGTGGGCCTTGGGTCCGGCGTTGTTGAACAACGCCCGGCAGTGGGAACAGTGGTCGCAAAATGAACGCCGCGCGCGATGGCCTGCAAGTGCGTGCGATACATGGGCTGCGAGACATTCATCGTGTAGTTGGCCGCGACCAGGCCGTCGGCTACCCCGAAATGGAGCGGCGTGGGGCACACCACGCCATGCTGCAAGATGAGATGCGCATATAGGTCCTGGATGCGCATATGCGAGGCATAGACGTGCGCGGCGCGATAGACGACGTTGGCGTCGAGCTTCATGAGAGGGCTGCGTTTGTAGGGCTGCACCGGAAGCACCTTCTGCGCGCCCCGGGCGGGCGGCACGACCTTGACGTGACCCTCTACCTTCTTCGGCTTGGCCTGCACAAAGCCCGCCAGATCCTTGAAGTTCAGGTGGCGCGACGTCAGATCGGCGTGCATGAACATAGGATGGCCGGGGCACACGCTGATCGTGCCTCCGAGGTCGCTCTTGCCCTCGAGCCCACGAAAATGCGCCAGATCCCAGGTCTTGCCATGGCGGGTGAGCCATCCCGAGATCCGGAAAGGCCCAGTCTGCAGTAACGGGAGGCTTGTCGCCTTATGGACGCGACCTAGCCGCGCACCCTTGAGCAGCACATGGAGATCGACGTGTGTCAGGGCCATGGGGGCGACCAGGGTACCCGTGATGCGCGAGGAAGCGGCCGATGTGGATAGCGATCCGTACCGGATAGGGGCTGCGATCGCTCTTGGCCCGGGTCGGCTGAGCCGAGCGCGCCCTTGAGGGTGAAGGGTGACCCCTTGTAACGGCCGTGACCCGACGGTAGCAGGCGCGTGGAAGGCCTGACGCTACGGATGCCTCAGACGAGATCGGTGGCGGCGGGTGCGTCGTGTACCGTAATGTGCCCATGGGTGATCACCAGCCGGCCGATACGCGGCGCAACGCGCAGCTGGGGGCGGGGCGTGCGCGGCCTTGGCGTCACGAATACCCAGTTGGGGCGCGTCGGGCTGGGCGTATCGAGATGGATCACGGGACGGCGGAGCGCCAGCGAGGGCAGGACCACACGACCATGGAGGAGTGGCAGGAGCGCGATGCGCACACGCAGCTGGCGCATCGTCACCATGGGACCCTGGGCCCACGCGGGATCGGCCACTATGACGCGGTTCAAGGTGAGGCACGGATCGAGCGACCAGTCGATGCCCACCGTCCCGTGGATGATGATGCGACGGTGGAGCTTGGCGCTGCCGTCGCCTTCGATCACATGCCGTACGATCGTGCGCGCAAGACCCATGGCGATCGCGGATCAAAGACAGGGACACGCCGGTCACGATTTTGGCCCACAATGGCAAACGCTTGACGGTCATGGGGGCGCGCCTCCCTGAAGGATACTAGTTGCGCGTACCCGCGCCCGTTACCCCCGTTCGGCCGAATCCACGAACACCGCCGGCAGATCGACGACCTCCTCCAGCGCCTCGCCGGCGACCGACATTACGGCCAAGGCCTGGCGCCGATAGAGGCGGCGCACGAGCGCCGCGGATACCAGCGGTCGGGTACGGCGCCGGCGATCAGGCAGGCGGCCCAGCACGCGCTCGAAAAATTGGATGGTGTGCCAATCCTCGCTGCGCAGGCACAGCTTCTGGCGGAAGTTCTGGAGCACGGTGTCGGCAAGGTCGCGGTCGCCGACGGCCGCGTAGAAGCTTGCGATCGACTGGGCGGATATGATGCC
>DAIDMD010000059.1 GCA_027449165.1 Acidiferrobacter sp.
ACCCGCATCGTCGGGCGCGCCATAGGCCTGCTGTCGGTCGTGATCCTGCTGGCCGGGCTCCTATTGACCCAGGGCCTGTAACGCCGGGCCGCCGCCTTCGCCTGGTAAGCCCTGGGGTGTGGCCGCCGCGATGCGCGGCGGCCTTTGGGTCTCTTGCTGCAGCGCCCAGAGCTCCGCGTACAGGCCGCCTTGCGCGATGAGGTCCCGGTGGCGTCCGCGCTCGACGATGCGTCCGGCGCGCATCACGAGGATCTGGTCGGCGTGTTGGATGGTCGCGAGCCTGTGGGCGACCACGATCGTCGTCCGCCGGTGGGCGAGCAGCGCCAAGCCCTCCTGCACCGCCCGCTCGGATGCCGCGTCCAGGGCGGAGGTGGCCTCGTCGAAGAGCAGGATGTGCGGGTTCTTCAGCAACGTCCGGGCGATGGCCACGCGCTGCTTTTCGCCACCCGAGAGTTTGAGGCCGCGTTCGCCCACCCGGGTCTCGTAGCCCTCGGGGAGGGCGGCGATGAAGCGGTCCAGATGGGCAAGGGCGGCCGCCGCGCGGACCTCGGCGATGTCGGCCCCCGGACGCCCGTAGGCGATGTTGACATACAGGGTATCGTTGAACAGGACCGGGTCTTGCGGGACCACCCCTATGGTCTGCCGCAGGCTCTTTTGGGTCACCGCGCGGATGTCCTGTCCGTCTATCAGGATGCGGCCGGAATCGGGGTCGTAGAGGCGCGCGAGCAGCCGCACGAGCGTCGATTTCCCGGACCCGCTCGGCCCCACGACCGCGGTGGTCGAGTGCGGGGCCACGGTGAAGTCGACGTCATCGAGAAGCGGCTGCCCTCCGTAGGAAAAACCCACGTGCTCGAACCGCACCGCACCGCGCGAAATCGCGAGGTCCCGGGCGCCGGGGGCGTCGGCGATGTCGGCGGGGGCGTCGAGCAGGGCGAACATCCGCTCCATGTCGGCGAGCGCGTGCTTGATCTCCCGATAGACGAAACCCAGGAAATGCAGCGGCATGAAGAGTTGTATCAGGAATGCGTTGACCAGTACGAGGTCGCCGATGTTCATCGTATGGTCGGCAACGCCCTGGGCGGCCAGCAGCATGAGGATCGTCGTCCCGAGCGCGATGATGGCCGCCTGGCCGGCGTTCAGCAAGGCGAGCGACGACTGGTTGCGGACCGCGGCGTCCTCCCATTGCGCGAGATGGGCATCGTAGCGACCCGACTCGTAGTCCTCGTTCCCGAAGAACTTCACGGTCTCGTAGTTCAGCAGGCTGTCGACCGCCTGGTTGTTGGCGCGCGAGTCCATGTCGTTCATCGATCGCCTGAAGACCGTGCGCCATTCGGTCACAAACAGCGTAAAGCCGATGTAGAGCCCGAGCGTCGAAAACGTGATGACGGCAAACCGCAGGCGGAATTTGGCGATGAGGATGCCGGCGACCAGCGCGATCTCGACGATGGTGGGGATGATGTTGAAAAGCAGGATATTCAGGAGGAGCGCGATGCCGCGGCTGCCGCGCTCGATGTCGCGGGCGACGGCGCCGGTCTGGCGGTCCAGATGGAAGCGCAGGGGCAGGGCGTGAAGATGCCGGAACACCGCGGTCGCGGCGCGCCGCACCGCGCGCTGTTTCACGCGCGCGAACACGACGTCGCGCAGTTCCCCGAAAAGCGAGTTGGCAAACCGCAGGCCGCCATAGGCCGCCAGCAGCGCCACCGGCACGATGAGCATGCGCCCGTGGGTGTCCAGCCCGTTTACGATGTCTTTCAGGGCGATGGGGACTGCGACGCTCGCGGCCTTCGCCACGGTGAGCGAGGCCAGCGCCAGCGCCACCCGCAGCCGGTATTCCCACAAATAGGGCGCGAGCCGCTTGATCGTGGTCCACAGCAGGCCGCGCGGGGCGAAGGTGTCGGGTTGTTCGCCCGAAAGGGTCCCGCCGGACCGTCGTTCCAGGCCGCGCACGGCGTCAGGCGAGCCGCTTGTACTTTATGCGGGTCGGCCGGTCGGCCTCCACCCCCAGGCGCCGTTTGCGGTCGGCCTCGTAGTCCGCGTAGTTGCCCTCGAACCAGACGACGCGGCTGTCGCCCTCGAAGGCCAGGATGTGGGTCGCGACCCGGTCCAGAAACCACCGGTCGTGGGAGATGACGATGGCGCAGCCGCCGAATTCGAGCAGCGCCTCCTCCAGGGCCCGCAAGGTGTCGACGTCCAGGTCGTTCGTCGGTTCGTCGAGCAGCAGGAGATTCCCACCGCTCCGCAGAAGCTTCGCCAAATGGACCCGGTTGCGTTCGCCTCCGGACAGGTCTTTCACGAATTTCTGCTGGTCGGCCCCGCGGAAATTGAAGCGCCCGACATAGGCGCGCGAGGACACCTCGCGCTTGCCGAGCAGGATGGTGTCCGACCCGCCGGAGATCTCGGCCCATACGGTCTTGTTGCCGTCCAGGGTGTCGCGGGTCTGGCTCACATAGGCCGGCACCACCGTTGGTCCGACGCGCAGCACGCCCCCGTCGGGGCGCTCCTCGCCGACGATCATGCGAAAAAGCGTCGTCTTGCCGGCCCCGTTCGGGCCTATGATCCCCACGATCCCCCCGGGCGGCAGCTTGAAGTTCACCTGCTCTATGAGCACCCGGTCGCCGAAGCCCTTGGCGAGGTCCGCCGCCTCCACGACCAGATCCCCGAGCCGCGGGCCGGGCGGTATGAAGAGGTCCTGGGTCTCGTTGCGCTGCTCCACGTCCTGCGCGACCAGCGCCTCGTAGGCCGCAAGCCGGGCGCGGCTCTTGGCGTGCCGGCCCTTGGGGGCCGTGCGCACCCACTCGAGTTCGCGCTTGATCGCGCGCTGGCGCGCGGATTCCTGCTTTTCCTCGATCGCGAGCCGCTTCTCCTTTTGTTCGAGCCATGAGGAGTAGTTGCCTTCCCACGGAATGCCCTGGCCGCGGTCGAGCTCCAGGATCCAGCCGGCCACGTTGTCGAGGAAATAGCGGTCGTGGGTCACGGCGACGACCGTCCCCTTGTAGTCCTTCAGGAACCGCTCGAGCCAGGCGACCGACTCGGCATCCAGATGGTTGGTCGGTTCGTCCAGAAGCAGCATGTCCGGTTCCGACAGGAGCAGCCGGCAGAGCGCCACCCGCCTGCGCTCGCCCCCGGAGAGCACCCTGACGTCGGCGTCGAAGGGCGGGAGGCGCAGGGCCTCGGCGGCGACCTCCAGCTTGCGTTCCAGGTCCCAGGCGCCGGCCGCGTCGATCTCGCTCTGGACCTGGGCCTGCTCTTCGATCAGCGCGTTCATCTGCTCGTCCGAAAGCGGCTCGCCAAAGCGCAGGCTGATGGCGTTGAAGCGCTCGAGCAGGGCCTTGGTCGCCGCCACGCCCTCCTCGATGTTGCCGCGGACGTCTTTGGTCGGGTCGAGCATCGGCTCCTGGGGCAGATAGCCGATGCGTGTGCGCGGGGCCGGCTGGGCCTCGCCGTCGAAATCGCGGTCCACGCCGGCCATGATCCGCAAGAGTGTGGACTTGCCGGCGCCGTTCAACCCGAGCACGCCGATCTTGGCGCCGGGAAAGAACGACAGCGAGATATCTTTCAGGATTTCGCGCGACGGCGGGACGACCTTGGTCACCCGCTGCATGGTAAAGATATAAGGGATTGCCATCGCGCGATTATACACGGCGTTGAGGGAAGTTTCTCCCGGCCGGCGCCGGCCGAACGGCATCCCCGCGCCCCCGTTCATCGTCCCCGGCTCCTGCCCGGGGCCAGAAATCGGGTAGGCTTCGCGTGCCGGCCGCGTCGCGCCCGGCATCCGCTTGAGGTCAATAGGCGAAGCCATCATAATGCCCGGCGGCATGGCGCATAGCGGGGCCGGGCGTAACGCGAGGAGCGAGGATGTTGCGTGGAATAGCGGCGGGCTTGGTATTGGCCCTGGCGAGCACGTCGGTGTCCGCCCACAAGCTCCCGGATCTGTCTTGCCGGGCGTTTTCCGGGAAATTCGTACAGCTGGTGACCCAGGGCGGCCGCCGGTTCGAGGTCTATCGCGCGGGCCCTCCCGAGGCGCGTATCGGGCTGTTGCTCCTGCCGGGCAAGGCCGGGCTCGACGCCGATACGCTCGCCTGGGCCGATCGCGTCGGGGCGCAGGGCTACCGGGTGTTGACCCTGGGTCTCGGGCATGCCAGCCGCCACGCGCATGCCGCGGCCCGCGGACGCGGGCGGTCGGCGGCGGTGGAGCGGGCGGCCATCGAGTACCTGAGCGCGCCCGGGCGCAAGATCGTGACCTTCGGCTGGGGGCATGTGGGCGCGCTCCAGTCGCTCGAGGCGAGCGCCGCGGACCCTCACGACGTCTCGGGAACGGTGTTGTGCGACGGGGGCCTGGCGGCCAAGCCCGCGCTCTTGCGGGGGGTCGACTCGAAGATCCTGGTGATCGCGTTCCAGCAGACCACACCCTTGCCCAAGCTGCAGGCCTTCGAGGCCCGCGCGCGCCTTACCGGCAGGCCGCTGATCGTCCACTATTACAATGTCAGCCCTAAGGCCGCGAACCCCGCCGGCCGGCACTTCGACAGCGCCATCGCCCAGGAGATCTGGGGGCAGGCCCGCGCCTTTTTCCGGCAGATCCGGTTTCTCTGCCGGCGCTGCGCGCCCTACCCGAGCCTGTTGTTCGGTTACCGCAACTAGGGACGCCTTAGGCGAGCAGGAACTCCAGGAGCGCCTTTTGGGCGTGCAGGCGGTTTTCGGCCTCGTCCCAGACCACGCTGCGCGGCCCGTCGATGACGTCGGCCGCCACCTCGACGCCGCGGTAGGCGGGCAGGCAGTGCATGAACAGCGCGTCCGGGGCGGCCAGATCCATGAGGCGGGTATCGACGCAATAGCCCTGGAAGGCGCGGGAGCGGGCCTCCTTTTCCGACTCCTGTCCCATGCTCGCCCAGGTGTCGGTCACCACGAGGTCGGCGCCGCCGGCGGCCTCCTCCGGGGTCCCGACAAGATGCACGGCGTTCCCCGCGGCCTCCAGGATCTCCCGATTCGGTCCGTAGCCGGGCGGGGTTGCGATGCGCAGGGTAAAGCCGAACTGTCGCGCGGCGTTGATCCACGACTGGCAGACGTTGTTGCCGTCGCCGACCCAGGCCACCGTGCGCCCGGCGATGTCCCCCCGGTGCTCGAAATACGTCTGGATGTCGGCCAGCAGCTGGCAGGGGTGGAAACGGTCGGTCAGGGCGTTGATGACCGGGACGCGCGAATACTCGGCGAAGGCCACGAGCTTGGCGTGTTCGTGGGTGCGGATGACGATCGCGTCGACCATGCGCGAGATGACCCGCGCCGTGTCCTCGAGCGGTTCGCCCCGGCCGAGCTGAAGTTCGGCGGGCGCGAGAAACATACTGTTGCCTCCGAGCTGCGTGATGCCGGCCTCGAACGACACCCGGGTACGCGTCGAGGACTTCTCGAATATGAGCGCAAGGCTCGACCCGCGCAGGTACTCGTGGGGCTCGCGTCTGCGCAGGATGGCCTTCAGCGTCATCGCCCGCTCGACGAGCATGCGCAGCTCTTTGGGGGTGCAGTCCATCAGGCTCAGGAAGTGCCGGGTCATGACGCCAGGAACTCCTGGATCGCCCCCGCCGTCCTCTGGGCCAGCAGGACCGCCTCGTCGTCGCTCAGGATGAGCGGCGGCAGGAGCCGCACGACCCGTTCGGCGGTGACATTCACCAAGAGGCCGCGATTCAAGGCGAGTTGCATGACGGGCTGGGCCGGCCGGTCGAGTTCGATGCCAAGGAGCAGCCCCCGGCCGCGCACCGCCTTGACGCCGCTGGTCTCGCGCAGCCGTTCCTGCAGGTCACCGAGCAGCCGCTGCCCCAGGGCCGCCGCCCGCTCCCAGGCGCGCAGACCCTCGAGCGTCTCGATCACGGCCAGGCCGGCGGCGCTCGCCAGCGGATTGCCGCCGAACGTCGAGCCATGCTGCCCGGGGTGGAAGAGCTCGGCGGCCGCGCCGTGGGCGAGGCAGGCGCCGATCGGCAGGCCGTTGCCCAGGGCCTTGGCGACGGTCATGACATCGGGGCGCGCCCCTTCCTGTTGCCAGGCGAACCACGAGCCGCTGCGGCACAGCCCCGTTTGAATCTCGTCTAGGATGAGCAGCCAGCCGGCCTCGTCGCAGATCTTGCGCAGGCCTTTCAGGTAGCCCGCGTCGGGGATCTGGATGCCGCCCTCCCCGAGGATGGGCTCCACGAGGACCGCGACCACCGTCTGATCGCGCTCCCGCACCTGGCTCACGGCGCCCAGGTCATTGAACGGCACGCGCCGAAAGCCTGGCACCAGGGGCTCGAAGCCGGCCTGCACCTTGCGGCTGCCCGAGGCGCTCAAGGTCCCGAGGGTGCGCCCGTGGAAACTCCCCTCCATGACGATGACGGCCGGCGCCTCGACCCCCTTGCGGTGTCCGTGCAGCCGCGCGAGCTTCAATGCCGCCTCGTTGGCCTCGGCCCCGGAGTTCGCGAAGAAGGCGCGGTCCATCCCCGCCACCCCGCAGAGCCGGCGGCCCAGGGCCTCCTGCTCGCGATTCTCGTACCAATTGGAGACGTGGATCAGGCGGCGGGCCTGGGCGCACACCGCATCGACGACCGCCGGATGGGCATGCCCAAGGCCGTTGACGGCGACGCCGGCCAGGCCGTCGAGGTATTTGCGGCCCTTCTCATCCCAAAGCCAGGCCCCTTCGCCGCGCGTGAAGGCGACGGGAAGTCGCCCGTAGGTTGTCATGAGACAGTGTTCGGTTGGCATCGCGCCCCCAAAATATAAAGCGCCCCTAAGGTGGGGGCGCTTAACGGTTTTAAGGATCGCGGCCGCCTGCGGCGTCAGGCAGTCCGATCAAAGGGCGCATGTTACCGCCCCCGCCGCGGAAAATCCAGTGCGTGTCCGCCGCCCGCCCGCGGCGTCGGTCGGAGCGCCCCTTGCCCAAGACCTACCATTCGAAGCCCGGATCGGCCAGCAGGGTCAGGGTGAAATCGACCCCGAAACCCGTGGTGTCCGTGGGGATGGCCCCGAGCCCCCCTTTGTGCCGTCCGGCGGACAGGTCCAGATGGATCCAGGTCGGGTCGTGGGCGACGAACCGTTTGAGGAACAGGGCCGCCAGGATGTGGTCGGCCTCGCCTTCGAGCGTGCACTGCTTGATGTCGGCGACATCGCTCTTTAAGTCGGCATCGTAATCGTCCTCGAGCGGGAACGGCCAGACCCGCTCGCCGCTCGCGCGGCCGGCCTCGATGAGGCGCGCGGCAAGCGCCGGGCGGTTGGTGAAGGCGCCGGTCATGCGCGTGCCGAGGGCGTATACGCAGGCGCCGGTGAGGGTCGCGTAATCGATAATGAGGCGCGGCCGCGCGCGCGAGGCCAGGGCCAGGGTATCGGCGAGAACCATGCGCCCTTCGGCGTCGGTATGCACGACCTCTATGGTTGTGCCGTCGGCCGCGCGCACGACCTCGTTGGGGCGGTAGCTCAACGGGCCGATGGCGTTTTCGGCGATGGCGAGATAGCAGTCGATCTGGAAGGGCGCCCGCGACTCGGTCAGCGCCAGGAGCGTGCCCAAGGCCACCGCGCTCCCCTGCATGTCTTCGTGCATCCCGTACATGTGGCGCGCCGGCTTCAGGTTGACGCCGCCCGTGTCGAAGCAGATCCCCTTGCCGATCAACGCCACGGGCGGCCGCAGGGCCTTGCGCGGCGTGTAGCGCAGATGGACGATGCCGGCGCCCGCGGCGCGCGTGCGCGTGACTGCGAGGAAGGCCCCCGCCCCGAGCGCGGCCAGGCGCTTTTCGTCCAGAAACCGGAATCGCCAGCCGGTCTCGGCGGCCAGCTTCCTGACCCGTTTCACGTACTGCGCCGGATCGAGCTCGTTTCCGGGCAGGACCGACAGCGCGCGCGCGAGATGGTTGCCCTGGGCGATGGCGCGCAGCGCTGCGCCATCGTCGACGGGCCCATAGACATCGACGCGGCCCGGCATGTCCGCGGGCGGGTCCGCGCGCCGCGACGGGAGCGGTGCCTGGGCGTAGACGCAGCGCACCAGGGCGCGCAGGGCGTCCTTTTGCGCGGGTCCGGTAAGCCCGGGGGCGAACAGGGCGGCGCTCGCCACCCCCGGCCGGAACCGGGTCAGTTTGCGGGCGAGCTCCAGGCGGGCGAAGGGGCTCGAGGTCTCGTCGGTAAATCCGACGGCAAGCGCGGTTCCGGCCTCGTCGGGCGCCTCGGTGAGAAACACCGTCCCGGGCTTGACCGTCACCCGTTGGGCCTTAAGGCGCCTGCGGATGGTCTCGCCAAACGGGGCGTCGACGAGATCGGCAGTCTCGCGCACCATCAAGGCGATATGCTGGTAGGCGGCAAGGCCGGCCTTTACGCTGGCGCTTTTCATGTACCGCACGCGCGGGACTTTGAACGATGTCATGGCTTGCCTTGACCTCTTGTCGTAAAACCCCGATCATACCCCCGCGCTCGGGCCTGGCGCACGGGTCGGCTGTGCCTCGGGCTCCGGCAAGCCCCACCCTTATTTGACGGGACAGAGATGAACGCAAGCGATCAGAAGCGCCTGTTACGCGAGATGATTTTCTACCGCCGGTTCGAGGAGCGCTCGTTCGAGGCCTACATGGAGCGCAAGATCGGCGGTTTTTTGCATCTCTATTCGGGGCAGGAGGCGGTGGCGACGGGCGTGCTCGAGGCCGCGCGTTGCGGCCACGACTACGTCATAACGGGCTACCGCGACCACGTGCACGCGATCAAGGCCGGCGCGCCGGCGCGCGAGGTGATGGCCGAACTCTATGGAAAGGTAACAGGGTCGAGCCGCGGTCGCGGAGGGTCTATGCACATCTTCGACCCCACGGTGAATTTCATGGGCGGCTACGCCCTGGTCGGCCAGCCGTTTCCGCTGGCCGCCGGCCTGGCGCTCGCCTGCAAGCACAAGGGCACGGATCAGATCGCCATCTGTTTTCTCGGCGACGGCGCGAACAATCAGGGCACCTTCCACGAGACGATGAACATGGCGTCCCTCTGGAAGCTGCCCGTGCTGTTCGTCTGCGAGAACAATCTGTACGCCATTGGGACCCGCATAGACCGGTCGACCGCCGTCACCGACCAATATAAAAGAATGTGCGCCTACAATATACCGAGCAGCCAGCACGACGGGCAGGACATCGACGCCGTCATGGCGGCCGCGGGCGACGCCATCGCCCACGTGCGCGGCGGCAAGGGGCCGTATTTCATCGAATTCATGACCTATCGCCAGAGGGGCCATTCGATGTCGGATTCCAACGCCTACCGCTCGAAGGAAGAGGAGCGGCAGTGGCTGGAGCGGGATCCGATCAGGATCTACGGCGAGCGGCTGAAGAAGGCGGGGGTCATGACCGACAAGGACATCGCGGCCATGGAGAAGTCCGTGCTCGAAGAGATCGAAAACGACGTCGTGCGGTTTGCCGAGGAAAGCCCGGAGCCGCGCGTGGAAGACCTGAACAAGTATTGCCTCGACGACCAACCGGACCCGCGCTGGATCGGTCCGCTCGCGCAAGGGGAGCAACATGGCTGAGATCGCGTATTGGGAGGCCATACGCCGGGCGCACGACGAGGAACTCGCGCATGATCGCATGGTAGTCGCCATGGGCGAGGATATCGGGGTGGCCGGCGGGACATACAAGGCGACGTCGGGACTCTATCAAAAATACGGCGCGGACCGGATCATCGACACCCCGATCTCGGAAAACTCCTATACCGGTATCGGGATCGGCGCGTCGATGGCCGGCCTGCGGCCGATCATCGAGATCATGTCGATCAATTTCGCGTTGCTGGCGCTCGATACGCTCATCAACGCCGCGGCCAAGATCCGCTACATGTCCGGCGGCCGCGTCTCCTGTCCGATCGTGATGCGCACCCCGGGGGGGACCGCGCATCAGCTGGCCGCCCAGCATTCGGCGCGGCTCGCGCGCATGTTCATGAGCACGCCCGGGCTTAGGGTCGTGACCCCGCGCGGGCCGCTCGACGCCTACGGCATGCTGAAGTCCGCGGTGCGGTGCAACGATCCGGTGATCATCATCGAGCACGAGAGCATGTACAACATGCGCGGCGAGGTCCCGGACGAGGAGACCTTCCGCCCGCTCGAAGGCGCGGAGATCGTGCGCGCGGGGACGGACGTGACCCTGATTGGGTATAATTACAGCGTGCACCTGTGCCTGGCGGCCGCCGAGAAGCTCGCCGCGATGGGGGTGTCGGCGGAGGTCCTGGACCTGCGCGCGCTTCGGCCCATCGATCGGGACACGATACGGCGTTCTGTGGAGAAGACCCACAAGGTCGTCATCGCCGAGGAGGACGAGGCCACGGTCGGCGTGGGTTCGGAGATCATATCGGTTATCGTCGAGGAATGCTTTTTTGCTCTCGACGCGCAGCCGGTGCGGGTACACGCGGCCGATGTTCCGGTCCCTTACAACCGCCAGCTGGAGAAGGCCGCCATTCCGAACGCCGACGATGTGCTGGCGGCCGCGCTCAAGGTCCTGGGCCGCGTCTGACGGTTCTCCCTCCTCTTTTCGCATAGGAAGTCACCATGGCGGAGCCGTTCCTCATCAAGATGCCGCAGCTCTCGGACACGATGTCGGAGGGCACGATCGTTTCCTGGGAAAAGGCCATCGGCGACTTCATCACGCGCGTCACCGTGGTCGCGACCGTCGAGACCGACAAGGCGATCATGGACGTCGAGGTCTTCCGCGAGGGCTATCTTTCCGGGCCGCTCGCGGCACCCGGGGCCCCGATTCCGGTAGGGACCCCGATCGCGGCGCTGGCGGCCGAGCCGGGGGAGGTGAAAGGCGACGCGGCCTTGGCCCGCCAGCCGGCGGCAGCCGAATCCTCCCCGGCGGTCGCGGCCCCCCAGGGGCAGCCCATCCTGATGCCGCAATTGTCGGACACCATGACCGAGGGGACCGTGGTGTCCTGGGAAAAGGCCATCGGCGACTTCATCACGCGCGGCACCGTGGTCGCGACCGTCGAGACCGACAAGGCGATCATGGACGTCGAGGTCTTCCGCGAGGGCTATCTCTCCGGGCCGCGGGCCGACGCCGGGCAGGTCGTCGCTGTAGGACATCCGATCGCGTTTTTGGTGGCCGATGCCGGCGAGGTGGCGCAAGGCGCGCTCCCGGCGGCATCGCCCGCGGGCGCCTCCTCCAAGGTGCCGCCCGCAGCGCTCGCCCCGGTCCCGTCGGGCAGCGCCCAGCCCAAGACCCGGGCCCCGGCCATGCCGCATGGCGCGACCCCGGCGCCCCGCCCCCACAAGGGTGTTGCGACCCCCTATGCGCGGCAGCTCGCGGGCGCCCACGGCATCGACATCAATAGCCTGTCCGGGACCGGCCCCGGCGGGCGCATCACCGGCGCCGACGTGGCGGGCGCCGAGGGCGGTCCGCGCGTTCAGGCCAAACGGATTT
This sequence comes from Acidiferrobacter sp., assembly GCA_027449165.1. Lineage (GTDB taxonomy): Bacteria > Pseudomonadota > Gammaproteobacteria > Acidiferrobacterales > Acidiferrobacteraceae > Acidiferrobacter. Next base: position 11,379 of record DAIDMD010000059.1, read on the forward strand.
TTCAGGTCCCCGGGGCGGGACGCCCGATGGACAGCATGGAAAAGGCGGTCAGCCAGAACATGGAATATTCCCTGTCCATGCCGCTGTTCCGGGTCACCGTGCATGTCGATCCGGGCCGTTTGAGTCGCGCGGCCAAGGACCTCAAGGTGTCGCTCACCGTGCTTTTGGCGGCGGCCGCGGCACGGGCCATCGCCCGCCATCCGCGGGTCAACTCGGTCTATCAGCACGAGGACCGGATCGTCGAGCGCAGCCAGATCGACGTGGGGCTTGCGGTCGAGACCGAAGGCATGGGACTGGTCGTGCCGGTCCTGCGCAACGTGCTAAACCGCACGGTCGACGACCTGAACGCGCAGTGGAAGGATCTCGTGGCGCGGGCCCGCATGAAGCGCCTGAAGCCCGAGGAGTACTCGAATCCGACGTTCACGATCTCGAACATGGGTATGCTCGGGGTCGCGCAGTTCGACGCCATTCCGGTGCCTGGCACCTCGGCGATCTTCGCGATCGCGAGCACCCAGGCCCACGGCATGCCGGTCACGATTACCGCCGACCACAGGATCGTCAATGGCGCCGAGGCCGCCAAGTTCCTGAACACCTTCAAGGGGCTGGTGGAAGATCCGGGTTGGCTGTTTCCGGGCTCGACCAAGGCGGCCGCCCGCGACGTCAAGGCCGAGGGCGCGGGCGCCCTGCCGGCGGACACCAGCGCCTACGACTGCGATGTGCTGGTCATAGGGGGCGGCCCCGGCGGCGAGGACTGCGCCCGGGAACTGGCTGATCACGGCCGGCGCGTCGTCATGGTCAACGATGCGCCGTTACCGGGGGGGGAGTGTCTGTGGCGCGGCTGTATCCCGTCGAAGTCGTGGCGCGCGGCCGCCGACCGGATCCGGGATCGCCGTCATGACCACGACCTCGGGGTGCTGAATACCGCCGAGCCCGCGCTCGACTGGGGGCGCCTCGACGCCATGCGCCAGCGGGTCCTCACCACCCGCGGCGAGATGGCGTTGAAGACCGACAAGGGGATGCGTATCGATGTCCGCGCGGGCTACGCCTACTTCGATTCCGATCACAGCGCCGTGATCGCGCCCGCCGATGCGGCAAGCCCCTATGAGCGCAGTGCGCCTAAGCCGGACGTCCCGGGGACGCGCATCACGTTCGCGGCTGCGGTCATCGCCACCGGGGCGCCGCCGTTCGTGCCGCCTATCCCCGGGGCCGAGGGCCAGGCGGTCCTCACCTCCGATACGGTCTGGAACCTCGATGCGCCCCCGGAACGGCTCGTGATCGTGGGCGCCGGCGCGATCGGCCTCGAGATGGCGCAGATATTCCGGGATTTCGGATCCGAGGTCACGGTGCTGGAGGCGCGCGACCGGGTGCTGCCCGAGGTCGAGGGCGAGGTCGCCACACAACTGGCGGCCCTGCTTGCCAAGGAGGTGCGGCTTGCCATTGTGACGTCCGCGGCGGTGCGCCGCATCGAGGGGGCCCCGGGGGCGGTCTTGGTCCACTATGAGGTCGGCGGCGCCGCGCAGACCGTGGAGGCCGATTACGTGCTGCTCGCGACCGGCAAGCGCCCGGTCACCGAGCCCTTGGCCCTGGCGCGCGCCGGGGTGCGGACCGACCGCGCGGCGATTGCCGTGAATGCCCGGTGCCAGACCAACGTGCCGCATATCTTCGCGGTGGGCGACGTCGTGGGCGGTTACATGTTGGCCCATACCGCCGGCCACCAGGGACGGGTCGCCGCCCAGACCTTGCTGGGCCACGAAGCGGCCTATGACGAGCGCAAGGACTGCGGCGTGATCTTCACGCGGCCGCAGGCGGCGTTCGTCGGCCTGTCGGCGGATCAGGCCCGGGCGCAGGGTTACGACCCGGCGGAGATCAAGGTGCCGTTCTCGATCGACGCCAAGGCCATGATCACCGGCGAGACCGCGGGCTTTATCAAGATGGTGGCCGACAAGGCGACGCGGCGCATCGTCGGCGTGCATTTCCTGGCCGATCACGCCGATACCCTGATCGGCGCCGCGGTCCTTATGGTCAGCGCCGAATTGACGCTGGAACAGGTGGGCTCGGCCATCCATCCGCATCCGACGCAGACGGAGTTGTTCGGGGATCTCGCCCGGCGGCTGCTCGCGCGCCTGAGAAGGACGGAGCGCGCCAAGGGCTAAGGGGGTTGCATGAGCGACGTAAGGAAGGTGGTGCTGGCCTACTCGGGGGGGCTCGATACCTCGGTGATCCTGAAGTGGCTGACCGAACGCTACGGTTGCGAGGTCGTGACCTTCACGGCCGACATCGGGCAGGGCGAGGAGCTCGAACCGGCGCGCGAGAAGGCGCGCAAGGCCGGCGTACGCGAGATCTACATCGACGACCTGAAGGAGGAGTTCGCGCGCGACTTCGTGTTCCCGATGTTCCGCGCCAACGCCCTCTACGAGGGTGAGTACCTGCTCGGAACATCGATCGCGCGGCCCCTGATCGCCAAGCGCCAGATCGAGATCGCGCGCGAGACCGGCGCCGACGCGGTCGCCCATGGGGCGACCGGCAAGGGCAACGATCAGGTGCGCTTCGAGCTCGGATATTTCGCGTTGAATCCCGACATCCGGGTGATCGCCCCCTGGCGGGAGTGGGACCTGACGTCCCGCGAGCGCCTGCTCGCCTACGCGGCCAGCCACGGCATCGCGGTCGAACACAAGCGCAAGGGGGCCTCGCCCTACTCGATGGACGCCAATCTGCTCCACATCTCCTACGAGGGGGGTGTGCTCGAGGACCCGTGGCAGGAGCCCGAGGCGTCTATGTGGCGCTGGACCCGGGCCGCAGAGGACGCCCCCGACCAGCCGCAATGGCTGGAGCTGACCTATACGCGCGGGGATGTGACGGCGGTCGACGGCACCCCCATGACCCCGGCCCAGGTCCTGACGGCGCTGAACGCCGCCGGGGGGCGCCACGGGATCGGGCGGCTCGATCTCGTCGAGAACCGCTACGTGGGCATCAAGTCGCGCGGTTGCTATGAGACGCCGGGCGGGACCATCCTCCTGCGGGCCCACCGGGCGATGGAGTCGCTGACCTTGGACCGCGAGGTCGCCCACCTCAAAGACGACCTGATGCCGCGCTACGCGGCGCTGATCTACGACGGCTACTGGTGGAGTCCGGAACGCAAACTCCTGCAGGAACTGATTGATAAATCACAGGAAACCGTGAACGGCCGGGTGCGCCTCAAGCTCTTCAAGGGGCAGGTGACGGTGGTCGGGCGCGAGTCGGCCACCGACTCGCTCTTCGATCCGGCCATCGCCACCTTCGAGGACGACGGCGGGCGCTACAACCAGGGCGACGCGACCGGCTTCATCCGCTTGAGCGCCTTGCGGTTGCGCACGGCGGCCCGGCTCGGCCGAAAGGGGTCCTAGCCGCCGGTTCTGGCATACCCCTTGCACCGTTTTTCAGGAGAGCGTGCGAAGGGGGGTGGCGTGGCGGTACAAGACGCGTGCGGCGTGCCCGAGGCGGTATCCGGTCGGCCGGAAGAGGGCGGCCTCTATCGCGAGCAGGTGCGGCTGCTCTACGCCAACCTGCCGCCGGGGCTTTTGGTCACGGCGATCAACGCGGCCATCCTGGCGGTCATGGAGTGGCAGGCCGTTCCGGGCCCGCGGATCGCGGCCTGGCTTCTGGCGATGCTCGTTGTCGTGCTCGCGCGCTACCGGCTGACGGGGTATTACCGGGCCGCCCCGGAAGCCCACGATGCCCGCACCTGGGGCCGTCTCTATGGCGCGGGGGCGTTGGCCGCGGGCCTGGTCTGGGGCTCGGCCGCGTTATTCCTCTTCCCGCGGGCCCTGCTGCCGCAGGTGTTCCTCTTTTTCATGCTGACCGCCATGACCGCCGGGGCGGTGGTGAGCTTCGCGGCGGTCTTTCCGGTGGCCTTGTCGTTCGTCATTCCGGTGCTGGCGCCCCTGGCCCTGCGCCTGTTCCTGTCGGGTGGGCGGTTGCATCAGGCCATGGGCCTTGTCGCCATGGTGTTTATGGCCGTCATGTTGCTGACCGCCCGGCGCGTGGGACGCACCATCGCCGCCTCCTTGCATCTGCGTTTCGAAAATCGCGACCTGATCGCCGACCTGGAACGCGAGAAGGCCGCCATCCATCGCCTGAACGCGGAGTTGAGGCGCGAGGTCGCAATGCGTGCCCGGACCGCCGAGGAGCTGCAGGAGCGCGAGTCCTACATACGCGCGGTGCTCGAGCACGTCGAGGAGGGGATAGTCACCATCGACCAAGGCGGTTGTCTGCGTTCCCTGAATCGGGAGGCCCTGCGGATCTTTGGTTACGGCGAGGACGAGCTTATCGGATCGCACTTCTCGCAACTCGTCCCGCCGGCCGAACGGCCCGAGTACACGCGGCTTCTCGAGAGCCAGACTGCGCGCGGCGGTCAGCGCGTCACAGGCTACGGACTGGAGGTCAACGGCCTGCGCCGCGACGGGACGGTGTTCCCCATGGAGCTGGGGCTGTCCGCCATGACCGTCGGGTCCGAGCGCGGTTTCGTGGCCGTCACCCGGGACGTCACGACCCGCAGGCGGGCCGAGCGCCTCAAAAGCGACCTTTTGGCGGCGTTGAGCCACGAGATCAAGACGCCCCTTACGTCGGCGCTCGGATCCCTGGGTCTCCTGACCGAGGCCGGGGCGGCCAAGCTGACCGGGGACGATGCCCGGCTTCTGCGGATCGCGCGCAGCAACATGGAGCGCCTGGCGCGGACGGTGGCCGATCTCCTCGACGCCGACCACAACCACGCGGCCACGGCCAAATGGGCGCCGACGGCGCTTACGCTCACGCGCCTGGCGGAAGAGGCGGTCGAGGCCGATGCCGAGTATGCGCAGGCGCGCAATGTTCGGCTCGTGCTCGATCCCTGTTCGAGCGCCGCCCGGGTCTTGGGCGACAAGGGCTTACTGATACGCGCCTTGAGCCATCTCATCGTCAATGCGATCCATCTCGCGCCCGCGCACACGAGCGTCGATGTCGCGGTCACCTCCGAGATGGGGTTCGCCGTGGTCTCGGTCCGTGATTGCGGGACCGCGCTCCCCCTCGAGGCCCGCGCCCGTCTTTTCGATACGCAGGCCGATCTCGCCGACTGCGGGGTCGCCGCGCCCCGTGGACTGCGGGCCGCGCGCGCGATCGCCGAAAGGCACGGCGGGACCGTAGGCTACGAGGCGCGCGAGGCCGGGGGGTCGCTCTTCTTCCTGCGCCTGCCCCTCCATGCCGCTAAAGCCGACGATAAAGTTTGACGCCCGGATGTCCGGAACCGTAGTAGTCGGGGAGCGTCCCCTGCTCCTCGAAGCCCAGGCTGGCGTAGAGGCGCCGTGCCGCCCGGTTGTCGCTCTTGACCTCGGCCCGGACGACCGCGACCCCCTGCTCCCGAAACCAGGCGAACGACGCATCGAGCAGCCGGCGGGCTATGCCCTGGTTGCGGTGCGCGGGGTCGACCGCCAGCGAGTAGAGCCGGCCCCATCGCCCGCGGCCGTTGCCGGCGACGAGCAGGCAGATGGCGCCCTCGAAGCGTCCCGAGATGAGCCATGCGCAATGGGGGCTTGCGAGCAAATAGCGAAGCTGGCGGCGGTTGAACAGTCCCTCGGTCTGCGCAAAGCAGCGGGCCTCGAGGGCGAGAAGGTCCTCGAGGTCCGCGGGGCGCGCCTGTCTCAACGGCCTTCCGCCGGGATCCGGCGGTGGAGGATCACCTTTTCGCCGAACATGGCCGGCCGGTAGCTCATCTTGACGCGGCGGAGGTTTTCGAAGCCGAGGTCGTCTCCCACGTTGATGTAGGTGGACTGGGCGAAGACCTTGGTGAACTCCCGGAAGAGGTATTGGGCCGCCCCCTGGATGTGGAAGTTGGTCTTTTCGATAAGGACATTGGCCACGTCCGGGCTCAGGCGTTCGCCGAAGGTAAAGCCTTCGAGCACCCCGTCTATGAACAGGCAAAGACCTTCGAGGCCCAGCTCCTCGTACAAGGCGATGGTCCGGTTAATGGCCTTGCGCTCCAGCTCGAGGTTATAGAGGAAATCCTCCAACGACCCTTCGGGGAGCGCGCGGATCCGGTTTTCGGTCCAGGTATTGACCAGGCTGCGCGCCGCGTCCCGATGCTCGGTCGAGAACGGCACCAGCCGGTGGTTGGGGTAGGCGCGGCGGAACTGGTTGATTTCGTTGCGCTTGGTCTTGAAGGCGTTGCCGCGCAGCTCGATCAGGTCGGACGTTCGGTAGATGTAGTCCGGGTTCGTGACCTCGACATGCCAGGGCTCGCCCTCGATCACCGGCGTGCCATCCTCTTCGCGGTCCAGGACCTTAAGAAAGTCCTTGTACACGAAGTCCAGGCGCGCCTGATAGGGCGAGGGGTTGTACTGGTCCATGATGCGGATGCAGGTCTTTAACGCCCGCCTCTGCCGATGCGGCTCGCCGAGCGGCGGCAACAGCATGGTGAGCCCGTTGCCCGACAGGCCGAACAGGCAAAAGCAACCCTCGATGATCTGATAGAAGCCGCTCGCCTGATAGAGCCATATGACATTGTTGGCGAAGCTGTAATCGGACAAGGCCACGCCCAGCCGGGCCACGGCGTCGTCGAAGTAGGGCTTGGCGCTCTTGTCGAACGGGAACAGGCGGTACTTGCCCGAGACGAGATAGCGCCCTTGCGGTTCGAGGCGTCGGCGATTGTCGGAATCGAGGGGTTGGGGACGGGTCCCCGCCGGAGTGAGGAAATGGGCGTCCATCACCGCGTTGACCGCGTTTAACATGCTTCCTCCCGGGCCCGCGACAGGCGGGGGAGGAAGCCAGGTTCGGGGGGTTCGTTTTCGGTCTTTTCGATCTCAAGCGTCATTGTCTTGCCCTCGGGTGGGCCGTTGGCGGCCGTTTTGCGTCCATAAAAAACGGGGCCTCAAGCCCCGCATGCCTTCTACGATCATCGTGCTTCTTCTTGTAATTGGCGTTCAAGCGATTCACGATGGCTCCAGTATTCTGATCGTCGTCTCCGTCCGATCGCGCCGCGCTCGGGTTCCGCCGGGAGCGGGGCCGCGCCCTGTTTATTATCTACACGGGGCGCGACGACATTGCAAGGGGGTGCGGCGGGGGGATGCCATTATTTCGACGGGCGTCCCCTGGGCGCCGCCCGCAGCCGTTCGAGGTAGGCGGCATCGTCGGGGGCGATGCCCCGGCTCTGGGCCTCCCACAGGGTCTCTTCCAGACATTCCATCATGGCGTGGCGGGCGCGATGCGCGTCCCCCCAAAGGGTCTGGAGGCGCAGCCATTCCGAGACCACCCCCGGAGGGCGGTCGGTCGCGATCTGTTCGGCCACGGCGATATGCAGGCCGAGGTGGAGAAAGGGGTTGCCTTCGGGGGTCGCCTGCGGATCGGCGGGGGCGGTCGGGGGGGGATCCGCGAACAGCCCCTGGTACTCGGGATGGGCCAGAAGGGCCTCGACGACCAGGGTCTCGACGCCGGTAAGCGGGGCGTGTTCCCGGAAGTGGCGCCATGCGCTATAGAACACGCCGCGCAGCGTGTCGCGATCCCCGGACCACATTACGCCGCCTCGGCTGCCGCGGCCCGGAACAGTCCGAGGACCGCCGAATACTGATAGAGGTGGTTGGCCTCGTCCAGCGGGCCGATCTCCCCGTTCCCGTAGACGCCTATGACCGGGAGGCCGGGAAACCGGTGGGTCAGGAGATCGAGGTCGCGATCCGTGTTTCCGTAGAAGTGCGGGCCGCGGCCTGCGCACGGGAACAACAGCGCAAAGTCCGGCGGGCCCTTCAGCCCCAGGGCCGCCCGGTCTATGGTCCCGCGCATGTCCCGTTCCGCCGCCAGGGTATCGCGCATCGCCCAAAAGAGACGCTCGCCGCGCGTAAGGCGCTGCGCGAACGTGATGGACTGGTCGCTCACGTTGGCGGCGACGATATGGTTCAGGCGATAGCGGCCTTCCTTGATGGCGGTCGCCGGGTCGCCGAAGGTGACGCCCCCCATGATGAGGTGCAGCGGGATCCGATCCATCTCGCGTACCCCGATCGGCAGCGCCTGGACCAGGACGTTCAGCGCCGGGTAGTGGCCGAGCTTTAGGACATCGTAGTCGTGCACCTCGGCGACCTCGATCGGCGAGGTCAATGCGCGCACCCCCTGCGAGGCGCCGAGG
>DAIDMD010000060.1 GCA_027449165.1 Acidiferrobacter sp.
CGGGACGAAACTCGCAGCCGTTATACTCCACCAGACCCCCGGTTCGCGCATATTCTTCCTGGCGGGAAGACTCCGTCCCCTCCGCCGCCTCAGGCTACGCCTTTCTCCTTGAAGAACCCCATGGAGTCGCTGATGTTCTCATGGATACCCATCTTACGCGGCGACATCCCCATGGCAAGCCCCAGGAGCTGCGTAAAGTAGACGATCTTCACGTTGGTCGTAATGCCGAACTCCTTCTCGGCGCGCACCTGATGCATCTCGAGGCCCGAGTGACAGGTCGGACACTCCGTGGCGATGACCTCGGCCCCGGACTCCTCGGCCGCCTGCAGGATATTCAGCACGAGCTGCGTCGAGGTATCGGAATCCGACAGGGTATGCGCGCCGCCGCAGCACGCCGTCTTCAACGGGAAGTCGACGTTCTCGGCGCCCGCGGCCGCCAGCAGGTCGTCCATGAAATGCGGCTTGTACGACGACTCCGAGCCCGGCCCCTGGTCCTTCTCGGGGAAGATCTGACGCGGACGCGTATACATGCAGCCGTAGTAGTTCGCGATCTTGACGCCCTTTAAGCTCTTCGAGATCTTGGCCTTGATGCCCTCGGGCCCCAGCTCCTCCATCAGCCACTCGAGCAGATGGACCGTGCGCACGTCGCCCTTGTACACCGGGTCGTCGGCCTTCTTGGCGAGATCCTGCACCGTCTTCAGGTGCTCCTCGGAGGTCGCGAGCTCGTACTCGGTCTTCTTCAGGTTGTGGTAGCACCCGTTACAAGGCGCCATCACCGTGTCGAAGCCCATCTTCTCGCTCGCGATCGCGAGATTGCGCGCCGACATGTAGGTCTGGAGCATGGGATGGATGTTCTTCACCTCCATCGCGCCGCAGCAGCTGTAGTCCTCGAGGTTCTCCATCTTGAGGCCGAGCTTGTCGACCAGCACACGGGTGGACTTGTCGTACGGACCGCCCGACCCTTCCAGCGCGCAGCCCGGGTAATAGGCAACTTTAGACATGGACCGCCTCCTTTGGCATGGCGCGCGCCTTGCGCGCGATCTCTTTCTGTTCGCGGACGTATTCGCGCAGGACATCGCCCGTGCGGCCCCAGGACTTCGTGCGCGGCTTGAACACGAGATGGAGGCCCATGTGCATGAGGAAGGTCAGCGGCAAATACTTCGTCATGCGCTTACCGATCTCGATCAGCCACGGCGGCGTCAGGGACTGGTTGGTCTTGCGCAGGAAGTTCACGAGGACGCGCGTATCCTCGATCCGGCCGGTCGCATAGACCTGCCCCAAAAATTCGTTGTCGAATATCGAGGACCGGGTCTCGGGGGTATGACCCTCCTCCTCCAGCCAGTGCGCCAGCGCCTTCATCACGCCCTCGGGCTTGACGTCCTTCGGGCAGATGTTCGTGCAGCGATTGCACGACACGCACGTCCAGATGATGTCCTTGTCCTTCAGGATCTCGTTTTTGAGGCCGAGATTCGTGAGATAGATCCAGTAGCGGGGATTGAAGTCGGTGTTCTGCGCGTAGACCGTGCACGAATTCGTGCACGAGCCGCACTGCCAGCACCGATGCACATTCTCGCCGCCCGAGAAGGTCCGGATCTGGCGCGCGAAATCGGTGTCGTAATTCGTCAGATACCGCGGCAACACCATCGTGTTCCAGTGTCCGGACACGTCGACCCCGTCCAAGACCAGGTTGTCGCTTGTCTGGATCCGGTCCGCATCGATCAGTGTTTTCTCGTGAATAGCCATGTCAGCCTGCTCTCCTGATTGCGCTCAATGCAGCACCTTCTTCACGCGCGATTCCGCCGTGCGCCGCGCCGCGTCTATCCCCAAAAGCTTTCTTACCACCTCGAGCGGATCCCCTTTACCGCCGAAGTCCGCGTTCAAAATCCCCATACCGCTCGATAGCGCCCGCATGTAGTCGGCGTAGGCATGCGCCAGGAACACGTCGACGACGAACTCGGGGTTCCGGTACATGCCGTTTTCGGCCATGCGCTCGGCCACCCAGCGGCGCCCCGTCTCGTAGACCCCGGGATCGCTCCCGAGCGGGACCTTGTCCAGCGCGTCCCCGCCCTTGACGAACTCCCGCAGGGCGCCCGAATGCGTCCCCTGATCCCATACCCAGCGGCTCATGAGCGGGTATTGGACGGGCGCCCGGAAATGCAGCAGCTCGGCCCCCAGGTCCGTGAGCGCGCGGCGCACCTTGCGCTCGCCCTTGGATCCGTTGTCGCCCAGCGCCGGGATTCCCTCGGCAAATCCGGCGAGCCGCTCGCCCACCGGCCGCGACCCGTACAACAGATCCCGCACCGCTTCGCGCACGGCCGCCTCCCCGTGCGCCTCGAGCGAGGGCCACACACGCTTTCGGGCCGGCATCACGGTCTCGACCAAGGTCTCCAGGGAGTCGAGCCCGAACTCGTCTAAGCCCTCGCGCGAGAGCGCCTTGGCGAACAGCTGGTGCTTGGTTTCGAGCGCGGACACGAACGGGTCCACGCCGCCCGCTTCGCCGAGGATCTCGAGAAACCGCGCGAACTTCTGGGTGAAGACCCGCGCATCGAACTCCACGGCGAGCGTCGCCGGCTCGACGACCTCCGCGCCGCCGCTGTTGCCGGTGACGGCCTCAGGCGCTCTTCTGAACCAGGGCATTCATATCCGCCACGGCGCGCAAAGCGGCGGCCGTACCTTGCGAGATCGAATCGTCGATCGTCTCGGGCGCCAGAGCCGCCCCCACCGCGTAGATTCCGCGGCGGGTCGTCCCGCATGTGTTCGTATAGTGCTCGGCGCGATCGCTGAAGCCGTGCTTCTCGACCCCGACCCCGAACACCCGCGCGATCTCGGGATTGTCCTCGTTCGGATCCATGCCCACCGCGTGCACGACCAGGTCCATCGGGATCACGATCGGGCGCTTGACCAGCGTGTCCTCGCCCTTGACCAACAGCCGGCCGTCGGGGGAACGCGTCACCTCGGCGATACGGGCCTTCACGAACTTGGTCTTGAACTCCTCCTGCGACTTCCAGTAGAAGCGGTCCTCGTAGAGCCCGAAGGTCCGGATATCCATGTAGTAGATGAACACGTCGGTCGTGGGCGACAGCTCCTTGATCTCCATGGCGAGATTGGTCGACACCGTGCAGCAGATCTTGGAGCACCACTCGCGCCCGATCTGCCGATCCCGCGAACCCACGCACAGCAGAATGGCGACCCGCTCGGGGACCCGCCCGTCCGAGGGGCAGGCGATCTTGCCGGCCGCCACCATCTGCTCCACCTGGGTCGTGGTGACCACGTCCTCGAAGCTTCCGAAGCCCCACTCGGGCTTGTTGATCGAGTCGAAGTGCGTAAAGCCCGTCGCCAGAATGACCGATCCGCACTCCACGGTCGTGCCGTTCGACAAGGTCGCGGTGAAGTTCCCGGCCTCGCCGGTAAGCTTGGTCACCTTAGTCTCTTTATGGATCGTCACGTTCTTCGAGTCTTCGACGCGCTTGACCATCCGGCCCATGGCGTCGCGCGCCCATTCGCCCGACGGCACGAGCTTCGCGTAGCCGGACAATATCGGCGTCCCGCCGAGCTTCGCCGCCTTCTCGACCAGCACCGCCTGCGCGCCGCTGCTGGCCACCCCTGCCGCCGCCGCCAGACCCGCCGGCCCGGCTCCAACCACCAATACGGTCTTTTGCATCGCTTACGCCTTGCCCCCCAAAGCCAATTCCGGATTATAGAGATACTCGATGTTGCCCTGCTCGACCTGCTTCAGGTACTTCTCGAAATCGCCCTTCGCCTTGTTCCAGTCGATGCCCATCTTCTCGACGAGCTCCTCGCAGGGGCTGGCGTGCCATTGCAGCTGGACGATCTTGAAGGGGTCCGCCCCGCAGGCGAGCGCGGCGAGCTGGACATCGGCCATGATCGGCACCTGGAAGTTCTGGCCGTGCGCCTTGCCGATCCACTGGTTCTTGTCCATGGTCGTGATGCACCCCGTATCGTTGCCGATCATGACGTCGGCGTTCGCCTCCTGGCGCGCGACCTTGATCTTGCGATCCATGGTGAACGAACGGGTGAACTCGCGCTCCGAGATGATGTGGCGGAACCCGAAGCCGCAGCAGTCATACCAGGTCGAGTAGTCGATGACCTGGGCGCCCAGGGCCTCGGCGATCGCCGTGCCGATCGCGGTGCGGTTGCCGTTCAGGGTCTCGACGTCGTACACGGCGTCCTCGTGCACCATCTTGTAGTAGTGGCAGGCCACGTGCATGGTGACGCGGATGTTCGACATGTCGATCGTCTGCAGCTCCGAGGCGATCCGCTTGCGCATGACATGGACCCACTCGGAGTAATGGACGATCTCCTCGGGGATCACGAGCTTGCCGTCGACGAGGCGCCCGAGCTTCCCGAGGATCTTCGTGACCTTCTCGCGCAGCTCCGAAGACTCGATCAGGTATTTGCGGATCTCCTTGTAGTTCCCGAACGAGGTCCCGCAGTGCACCAGCGGATAGAAGTGGCCGAGCTCGAAGCCGTGCTGCTTGCCCGAGACGTAGGCCTGATGGAAATTGCGCAGGAACACGGCGGCCAGCGACTCGACGTTGCCTATGCCCGAGCCGTGGTAATTCCACGCGGTGCACGACGTCTGGTCGGTCTCGTCCAGATAATCCTTGCCGGGAACGAAACCGAACTTGTTCATGAACCAAAGGAGCGAGGTGGGGTAGCCGGGGATGTTGCCGCACTGGCCGCAGGACTTGTGGTGCCAGAGCTGCTTCGTGGGAATCTTCTTGTCCCAGCCAAAGAGGGTCTTGACCATCTTCGGCTCGTGATCGTCTGTGATCCGATGCACGATGATCTGGCCATCCTTCTCCAGCTCCCACATGTGGTCGCGGATGTCGTCCATGCGGTCGGCGAGATCGAGCGTGCGCCGGTCGATCTGCTTGCGCACCCACTCGGTGTCCTTGGCGGCATCGGCCCCGGACAGATTCGTCTGTTGGAAGAACGATCCGTGGCCGGCGATCCCCTGGCCGTCGGTATTGTGGAATCCAGGCTTCATCGTGCCGGCGCCTGCGCCGGCAGCCGAGGCGTTGTGGTTGCCGGGGCCCTGTTCGGTCGGTTTCATAAGATGTCTCCTCACGGCTCTACATACGTCACACTTTGGACCGCATACGAAGTCCGACCGCGAATCAGTCGTCCTTCCGGTCCTCCTGGGCTTCCAGCCAGTCGCTGTAGTCCTCGCGCTTCTCGTCGATGAAGTCCTCGATCACGTCGAAGAGGTTTTCGTCGACGATCTGCAGGGCGTCCATAACGCCCGTCATCTCCCAAATCGTGTACATCTCCACCGAGGTCTTGAGCGAGACCTCCCAGGCCGTCTCGGTGGTCTGCAGCGTGCGCACCGGTATGGCCTTGCGCAATATCTTGAGATCCCCCTCGACCTTCTGGATATTCGGACCCCAGTCCGGGAAGTGGTCGGGTTGTATCATGTCCGGGGACAGCTGGTTCCCGGTCGTGATGAGCTTCAGCATCACCCGGCCGAACGGCCGCAGCACGTCCTTGGCCGACTGCATGCCATGCTTGATCGAGACCTCGCGCATGATGGCGATGAGGCCGCCGGGCGAGTTCTTGAACGGGCAGCGCGCCGCGCAGGTCATGCACTGCGCGCAGGCCCAGATCTTCTCCTGCATGGCATCGTAGATCTGTTCGACATTCTCGGTCCAAAGAAGTTGGACGATTTCGCGGGGACTGAAGTCGTAAAAGTGAGCGGCGGGGCATGTGGCGGTGCAGACCCCGCAATTGAGGCAACCGTTCAGTTCGTGATCGTAACGAAAATCGTTACGAATATCGTCGTAAATCTCTCGCATCTCCGCGTAGGTCGCCATGGTTGCTCCTTCGACGCTTCGGAATATTAGAAATTACTGATAATTTACCCGACACGCCCGCCAGAGTCTACTCCGGCAGGCGGCTTGTCGCGCAACAAACCCCAAAAAACCCTACATAAAAAGACAGATATCCGACTCGCCCGCAAACTCGAAGAAGGTGGCGGCCCCACCCATTTCGATGCCCGGGATGAAATCGCTAGGACTGAATCCGAAAAGATCGACCGTCATCTGGCAGCCAATCATCTTGACATCGGCCTCGGCGCAGAGGTTCCGCAGATCCTCGAGACTCGCGACGCCTTTCGACTTCATCTTCTGCTTCATCATCACGGTCATCATGCTCTGCATGCCCGGCAGCGCCTGCAGAAGGACCGGCATGGGCATCGGCATGGGCATGCCGGGATTACCGAGCGAAGTGACCTTGAGGTGGTTCAAGCTCTTGCGCAGCAGTTGGAGACCGTAGAAGGTAAAGAAAATCTGGACGTCGTAACCGAGGGCGGCGGCGGTGGAGGCCAGGATAAAGGGCGGGTAGCCCCAGTCCAACGTGCCCTTCGTAGCGATGATGGCGAGCTTTTTGGTGGTCATAGGGGCGTCTCCTGTTGACCGTCGTCAACTAAGCTTTTTTGCGGAGCACAAACGTGAATTCGCCGTTTGCCTCTCCCGATTCGACAAGCTCATTGCCGGTCTGCTTGGCAAAGGCCTGAAAATCCTTGATCGCGCCGGGGTCGGTTGCCACAACCCTCAGGGTCTGTCCGCCCGTCAAATCGTTCAGCGCCTTCTTGGTGCGCAGGATGGGCAGCGGGCAATTCAGGCCGCGGGCATCAAGTTCCTTATCGAAATTCGCCATGTTTCCTCCACGTTACATGATGGTTGTTGCCGTCGCCCCGGTCGTTACCGGGTGTTGCCTGCCGCAAGCGCCGGCATGGCGCAAACGGCCTCGGGAGGCGGCGGACGCGTACGGCCCCGCGTCGCGCCCCGAGCTTCCTACCTATGAAATCCGCTCGCCCGGAGGGACGATCGGCAAACCGTTTCGCGCCCACGCCAGGATGCCGCCGCGCAGGTTGTAAAGCTTGTCGTGACCCTGTTGCCGCAAATACAGGCAGGCCTGCGACGACCGGCCGCCGGATTGGCAATAAAAGACCACAGGGCGCTCTTTGTCAAGAACGCCGGCGTTCATCGGCAACAAATGAAGCGGGATGGATTGCGCGCCCGGTATCGTCCCGCGCGCCACCTCGGCGGGGGTACGCACATCGACGAGGACAAGCCCGCCGTCACCGTCCTGCAGAAGCTTTTGCAGGTCCATGGGATCCAGGTCCTGGAATGCGACCATATAGGAAAGAACCCCCTCTATGTAAAAAGGTCGTAAAATACTGATATAGCCCGCCAGCTTGCCCGGTTTTCGGGCTGTATGCAAGCCCGCGCGGGGTCCTGTCCGGCGTTGCCCGCCCCGAGCGGCCATGCTAGAGTCGCGCGCACGCCCTAAATAACGACCTGAGGCAGAGAACCTTGAAAAAAGACGACTTCAAGCCCGATACCCGCTACACGGTGGCATGGCGGGACTATGATGGGAAGGTGCGGCCCGCCAACCTGTACGTTTACCGCCTCTACGACGCCTTCATGATCGCCCGCAAGACCGACCACAGCGGCTTTCTTTACAAGATCGGGTACGACCAGATCCTGCGGATCGTCAAGGAAATCCCGGTCAGCAAGGAACTCCAGTTCCGGATACCCGACGCCGTCCTGAAGGAGTCGTCGTGGACCGACCGCACCGTCATGGAGCGGTACTCCAGCTCGCCGGCGCTGGGGAAGTAAACGGACAGACGCACCATGGGCAAACGGCTGGCCTTGGCGCTGCTTGCCCTGATCTCCTCGAACCCGGCCGTAGGCGGGCTCGGCGATCTCCCGGATCTCGGGCACCCCTCGGCGGTCGTCATGTCGCGTGCCCAGCAAACGGCCTTCGGGAAGACGTTTCTCGTGCACGCGCGCCAGACCTATCGCTTCGTCCAGGACCCGGAGGCCTTGGCCTTCATCCGCGCCCTCGGCCGGAGAATGGTCGCGGCGAGCCTCGATCCGCAGATCCACTTCCACTTCTACATCCTCAAGAACCCGGTCGTCAACGCGTTCTCGGTCCCGGGGGGCTACGTCTTCGTCAACACCGGGGCGATCATCGCCACCCGCAACGAAGACGAGCTCGCCGCGGTCATCGGGCATGAGATCTCGCACGACACGCAACGCCATATCCCGCGTCTGATCGCCCTGTCCCGCAAGCTGTCGTGGGCGGAACTCGCCGGCGTCCTGGCCGGGGCGCTGCTCATGGGGACCTCGCAATTCGAGGGAGGTGCCGCGGTCATGTCGCTGAGTTCGGCGGGACTCGCCGACGAGACCCTTCAGCACCGGCGCGGATACGAATCGGAGGCCGACCATTTCGGACTGCGGACCATGGCGCGGGCGGGCTTCAATCCGCACGCCATGGCGACCTTCTTTTTGCGCCTCAAGACCTACGACCGCTTTATGAGCGTGAACATCCCCGAATCGTGGCGCACGCATCCGGCGACCGACATCCGCATCGCCGAGGCCGAAAACCTCGCGGCCCGCTACCCCAACCCCCCCATCCCCGACCGGCCGGCCTTCGACCGCTTCCAGGCGGCGCTCATCGCCCGCCAAGGCAGCCCGTATACCGTCGCGGGGCGGCTTGCCGAGGAACTGAAGGGCCGCCACGACCCGAGCGCCCTGCGTTACGGGGAGGCGCTGGCTGACATCCGTCTGGGCCGCATCGCGAAGGCCAGGCACCTGCTGGGGGACCTGATCCAGGCATCGCCCCGGGTCGTCGCCTATCGCATGGCCCTGGCCGGCCTCTGGCAGGATACCGGTCATCTGCGCGCGGCCGTCGGCGTCCTGCAAGGGGCCCGGGCCTTGCGCCCGCGAAGCCTCTGGATAGGGGCGCTCGCGGCCCGCACGCTGCTGGCCGCGGGCGATGTGGCAAGGGCCCATCGGCTCATCAAGCGACTGATCGAACGCGATCCCTACCGCCCCAGCCTGTACCGCGTGCTTGCCCACGTCTATGGGCAGCGCCACGACTACCTGCACGCCCACGAGGCCTTGGCCGAGGCCTTGTTTTTGCAGGGCAACAGCCAAGGCGCGGCCGCGGAACTGCAATTGGCCGCGCCGTTCGCGAAACGCCCCGCCGACCGCGGGCGCCTGAAGACCCTGAAGGTCGCCTTCAAGGAAGGCTGGACGGTCCCGCCGACCTTTCCGTGAGGAAGGGGTGGCCCGCCCGCCGGGCCCATCGACGCGCGGCTGCGCCCCAATATTCCCTTGACGCCGCCGCAGATCGGTCGCTATGGTTGAGGCAGCCGCCGCGATCCGCCGGGGGCCATGATTATAAAAAGCACTGCTAGACGTCTTGAGCACTAGGAGGAAGCATGAGCACTAAGACCGCGTTACGCGCGGTACGGGGGTTTGCGATCGGCGCAGGCCTGCTTCTCGCGCCTCTGGCCATGGCCGCCGGCCGCGCCCCTACGCCAAAGGAATGCGCCGCGCACCCCACGGACCCCGCCATAAAAGGCGGATGCATCGTCATCAACCGCAAGCTCGGCAACTGCATGGCCTGCCACGTCATCGCCGGAACGACGATGGACGGCAATATCGGCCCCGCGCTCCGCAATCTGCGTACACGCTTCCCGAACAAGCACGCGCTGTGCGAGCAGGTCTACGATCCGACGATCGCCGTCCCCCATACCGCGATGCCCCCATTCGGCAAGGACCACATCTTGACCAAGGCGCAGATCCGCGAGGTCGTGGACTTCCTCTGGACCCTCTAAACCCTACAATCACAGGATGACGGCATGAACCTTCCACGCAGAACCTTCTTGAAACAGGCGTTCTCGGGTTCGGCCCTGGCGGTGGCAGCGGGCGCGGGCCTGTTGCGTCCGGCCCGGGCCCTGGCCCGGAACTGGCCGGCCTGGCCGCAGGCGCTCTTCCACCAGA
>DAIDMD010000061.1 GCA_027449165.1 Acidiferrobacter sp.
GACCGGGGGCGACTATTGGCTGGTGGCCGAGGAACTGGCCGATGCGGTCGGCGCGCGGTACGGCTTCACGGACGCCCCGACCGGTCTTAGCGTGCGCGGCGCGGCCTTGGCCGGACTGAGGCTGCGCCACCCGTTCCTGGACCGCTCGGTGCCGGTGATTGAGGGCGCGCACGTCACCACCGAGGCCGGTACCGGGCTCGTGCACATCGCGCCGGCCCATGGCGAGGACGACTACCAGGCGGCCCGCGCCTATGGCCGGGCGAGCGGCGAGGTGCTGCCGGTCGAGGGCCCGGTCGGCGGCGACGGCCGGTTCCTGCCCGGCACCCCGTTCGTGGAGGGTCTCGGTGTGGCCGAGGCCTCGCGCCGCCTGGTCGATGTGCTGCGCGAGCGCGGCGCGCTGTGGGCCGTGGAGACCATCACGCACAGCTACCCGCACTGCTGGCGCCACAAGACGCCGATCATCTTCCGGGCGACCGCCCAGTGGTTCATCTCGCTCGATGCGGCCGGCCTGCGGGCCGAGGCCCTGGCGGCCATCGCGAAGGTGCGGTGGATGCCGGCCTGGGGCGAGCAGCGGATCGCGCAGATGGTCGCCGGCCGCCCCGACTGGTGCATCTCGCGCCAGCGCGTCTGGGGCGTGCCCATCCCGTTTTTCCTCCACAAGACGACCGGCGAACTGCACCCGCGGACCGATGCGCTCATGGAGGCGGTCGCGCGCGTGATCGAGTCCGAGGGCGTGGACGGCTGGTTCGAGCGGCCGGTCTCCGCGTGGCTCGGGTCCGAGGCCGACGACTACGAGGCGGTGCCGGACGTCCTGGACGTGTGGTTCGACTCCGGCTCGACGCATGCCTGCGTATTGGCCGTGCGCCCCGATCTCGCCCGGCCCGCCGACCTCTATCTGGAGGGCTCGGACCAGCACCGCGGCTGGTTCCAGTCGTCGCTCCTGACCTCGGTCGGCGATTCCGGCGAGGCCCCGTACAAGGCGGTCCTGACCCATGGATTCACGGTCGACGCCCAGGGCCAGAAGATGGCCAAATCCAAGGGCAACGGGATCGAGCCGCAGGAGATCACCAAGACGCTGGGCGCCGACGTCCTGCGGCTGTGGATCGCGGCAACCGACTACCGGGCCGAGATGTCGCTGTCGCAGGAGATCCTAAAGCGCGTCACCGAGGCCTACCGGCGGCTGCGCAACACCGCCCGCTACCTGCTCGCCAACCTCGCCGGTTTCGACCCCGACACCGACGCGGTGGCGGCCGGGGATCTCCTGGTGCTGGACCGGGCGGCGCTGGCGCGGACCGCCGAGCTCGACCGGTCGGTGCGCGAGGCCTACGAGGAGTTCCAGTGCCATATCGTCTATCAGAGGCTGCAGCACTTCTGCGTCGTCGATCTCGGCGCCTTCTATCTCGACGTGTTGAAAGACCGCCTCTACACCACGCCCGCGCCGAGCCGGGAACGCCGTTCGGCGCAGACCGTGCTCTGGCACATGCTCGAGGTCTTCGTGCGCCACATGGCGCCGATCCTGAGCTTCACGGCCGAAGAGGTCTGGCAGTACATGCCGGGCCGCCGCGCCGAGAGCGTGTTCCTGAGCGTCTGGCACGACTTCGAGGCCCCGGCGGAGGCGGCCCAGGACCTGGCCTTCTGGTCCCTGCTGATCGATCTGCGCCAGGCGGTCGGACCGGAGCTCGAGCGGCTGCGGGCAAGCGGCGCGGTCGGATCGTCGCTCGATGCCGAGCTCGACCTCTACGCGGGACCGGAATTGCGCGCGCGGCTCGCCGATTGGGCCGACGAGGTGCGCTATGTCTTCATCACCTCCGAGGTGCGCGTGCATGCGCTCGCGTCGCGCCCCGAGACGGCCGTGGCCACGGCCAGGGACGATCTCTTTGTCGCGGTTCGGCCATCGCCTCATGCGAAATGCGCGCGCTGTTGGCATCATAGACCGGAGGTCGGGACGTTCGCGGATCACCCCGCGCTCTGCGGGCGCTGCCGCGAGACCCTGGCGGGTACCCCCGGGGCCCGGAGGTACGCCTAGATGCTGGGCTATCTCCTGATCGCCATCGCGGTATTCGGGCTCGACCAATGGAGCAAGGCCTGGGCGGTCCGCCATCTGGCCGAAGGCCCCATCCATGTGACCGGTTTCCTGAATCTGGCCCTGGTTTACAATCGCGGGGCGGCGTTCGGTTTCCTCAGCAACGCGAACGGCTGGCAAAATGCGTTCTTTATCGCGGTGGCGGTGGCCATCGTGGTCGCTATCCTCGTGTTTTTGGCGCGCAGCGCCCGGCGCGATCGCCTGACCGTCATCGCCCTGATGCTGGTCCTAGGGGGTGCTGCCGGTAACCTCGCCGACCGCGTGCGCCTGGGGGAGGTCGTGGATTTCATCGATTTCCATATCGGATCGTGGCACTGGTACACCTTCAACCTCGCCGATAGCGCGATCACGGTGGGCGCGGTGTTGCTCGCGCTGGATGCGTGGATCTCGCGCCGCAAGGCGGCCCCGGACAAGGGGTAGGAGCGGGCATGGGGCGGATACAGCCGGGCGCGCGCGTGGCCTTGCGGTTTACCTTGTCGCTTGCCGACGGGACGCGGGTCGAGGGGACGGGACCGGACGAGGCGCCGTGGGAGGTCGTGGTGGGGCGCGGGGACCTGCCGGCCGGGCTCGACCGCTGCCTCGTGGGGCTTGCCGCGGGCGAGAGCGGGCGGTTTTTCGTGGCGGCCGCGGACGCCTACGGGGAGCGGGACGACAACGCCCGCGAGATCGTGCCGCGCGCCGATTTCCCGGCGGACGTCGATCTTATCCCAGGCATGGCATTTGGGTTTACACTGCCCGACGGACGCGAGGCCATGGGTCAGGTCGTGGGGGTGGCGGAGACAGGGGTCGAGGTCGATTTTAATCATCCGCTCGCCGGTCAGGATGTGATATTCGACGTCGATGTGGTGGCGGTCGGGGGCCCTTGAGCGCCCGAGGGGTGGGTATGAGAATCTATGTCGCAAACCCGCGAGGCTTTTGTGCGGGTGTCGAGCGGGCCATAGCGACTGTGGAGCGCGCGCTGGAAGAGTTCGGGCCGCCGGTGTATGTGCGTCACGAGGTGGTCCATAACAAGACGGTCGTCGAGGATCTGCGCGCCCAGGGCGCGGTGTTCGTCGAGGATCTGGCGGACGTGCCGCCGGGGGCGCGGGTGGTGTTCAGCGCCCATGGCGTGGCGCGCGCCGTTGCCGAAGAGGCGCGGGCCCGGGCGCTGACCATCTTCGATGCGACCTGTCCCCTGGTCTCCAAGGTCCACAACGAGGTGGTGCGCTGGCGGCGGGCAGGCTACGAATGCCTCCTGATCGGGCATGCCGGGCACCCGGAGGTCGAGGGGACGCTCGGTCAGGTCCCGGACGGCGTCTACCTGGTGGAGACCGAGTGCGATCTGGCAACGGTGCCCGTGAAGGACCCGACCCGTGTCGCCTATGTCACGCAGACGACGCTGTCTGTCGAGGACACGGCGCGCCTGATCGCGGCGTTGCGGGCGCGTTTCCCGGCCGCCCGCGGTCCGCACACCGACGATATCTGTTATGCAACCCAGAACCGCCAGGATGCGGTGCGCGCGCTCGCCCGGCACTGCGACGTGGTGGTGGTCGTGGGTTCGGGGCACAGTTCCAACGCCAACCGGCTGCGCGAGCTCGCCGAAGGCATGGGGGTCCCGGCCCATCTCGTAGACGGGGCGTCGGACCTGGAACGCGCCTGGTTTACCGAAGGCAGCGCGGTGGGCGTCACGGCCGGGGCGTCGACCCCGGAACACGCCGTGCAGGCGGTCATCGGGCGGCTTCGCGAATGGGGGGCGCGGTTGGTGCAGGAAGAGGCCGGGCCTGCCGAGACGGTGGTCTTTTCGCTGCCCAAGGCCCTCAAACGGGCGAGCGCCGCGCGATCCTAGGGCCTGCGGTCTCAAAGACGCCGAGGACCGCTCCCGCCCCCCGGGGACTCTTTCGCCGGGGGTCCTTAATGTGAGGATATAACCGTGCGAACCCATCCCTATGTTGTCGTGGGGGGCGGCGTCATTGGCCTCCTGACCGCCCGCGAGCTGGCCATGGCCGGTTGCGAGGTGCGGGTTTTCGAGCAAGGCGCCCTGGGCCGGGAGGCGTCCTGGGCGGCCGGCGGCATATTGTCGCCGCTGCACCCCTGGCGGTACCCGGACGCCGTCACGGCGCTCGCGCAGGCGAGCATGGCGGCCTACCCGGCGCTTTGCGAAGGCTTGGCGCGGACCACCGGCATCGATCCGGAGTGGACGCCCTCGGGGCTCATGCGCCTGGGTGATGACGAGATACCCGAGGCGCGGCGCTGGGCCGAACGCTTCGCGGTGCCCCTGGAGCCCCGCGAACTCGCCGCGGTCTGTCCCGGCCGCGGCCTCGGCGGCCAGGGCCTGTGGATGCCCTCGATCGCCCAGGTCCGCAGCCCGCGCCTCATGCGCGCCCTGGGGGCCGAGCTGCGCCGGCTTTCGGTCACCATCCATGAGCAGGCCACGGTCGAGGGCCTCACCCGTCAGGGCGAGCGGCTGACCGGGCTTATGGTCAACGGCGAGGCGGTCGCGGCCTCACGGGCGGTATTATGCGCCGGGGCCTGGAGCGGGCCGCTCCTGGGGCGTTATGGCCTGCCTTTGCCGGTGCGGCCGATGCGCGGCCAGATGATCGTGATCCAGACGCCCCCGGGTTTCCTAAAGCCCATGATCCTCCAGGGGGCCCGCTACCTGGTGCCGCGGCGCGACGGCGCCGTCCTCGTCGGCAGCACCATGGAAAATGCGGGCTTTGCCAAGGAGACGACCGCCGCGGCCCGCGACGACCTGGTGGCCGCGGCGCATGCCATCCTCCCGGAACTTGCCGCCTACCCGGTGACCCATCACTGGGCGGGTCTGCGGCCATCGTCCCCGCATGGGGTCCCCTATATCGGGGAACACCCCGAGATCCGCGGACTCGTGGTGAATACGGGGCATTTTCGCAACGGCATCGTGCTTGCGCCCGCCTCGGCGCGCCTGGGCGCCGACCTCGCCTTAGGAAGGGACTCCCCCTTGGATCCGGCCCCTTACGGGCTCGATCGGGCCTCCGGGGACGCCGGGGAGGGGGCTGTGCTAAAATAAAAAGTGTGAAGAGTTATCAGGACCATACGAGCCAGGAGCTGGCCGACCTCTTGCGCGACCGGGGGATCAATCCGACGGCCCAGCGCGTCGAGATCGCGCGGCTTCTTTTGTATCGGCGGATCCATTTGACGGCCGAGGACGTGTTTCGGATCGTAAACCGCGACGGGCCGCACGTCTCGAAGGCCACGGTCTACAATACTCTCGGGGTATTCGCCGAGAAGGGTCTGATCCGCGAGGTCGTGATCGACCCCACCCGGGTCGTGTACGATTCGAACACGGTGCCCCACCACCATTTCTACAACGTCGAGACCGGCGAGCTCTTCGATATCGAGGAGCACACGATGTCGGTCGCGGGCCTTCCCCCCTTGCCCCAGGGGACCGAGGTGGAGGGCGTCGAGGTGATCGTGCGGCTGCGGCCTTCGGCGGACGCCGTCGCCTGACGCTTCCTTTCCCCCCGGCCCAAAGGTTATAGTAGCGGCCCATCATGCCGGTGTAGCTCAGTCGGTAGAGCAACTGATTCGTAATCAGTAGGTCGGGCGTTCGATTCGTCTCACCGGCACCATACAATCAAAGGGAACAATCTTGTTGGTATAGAAATCCCAGACACCTCGAAAGAGGGGCGGCGTGGGCGCGCTCCGAAATAGCTACTCCTCCAGAAAGTAGAACACACAGGCATAGGTGCAGGGAAGCTCGATACCGAGGTACTACAGGACATGACGCTCGTCCTGCCGCCCCCTTCCCGAACAACGCGCCATCGCCCGCATCCTCGGCACGCTGGACGATAAGATCGAACTGAACCATCGACTGGGAGAATGGCTTTCGGCCGGTCGCGACCATCCATCGTCTTGTCCGTCCTGCTATAAGTGTTGCTCGTCGGCACAGGCTGTTGGTTGGCGACCCCAGCGGATTGACATGTACACCGATTGTGCATACAGTTAGCCACGCGGTACGAATGGGATAAGGACAAACAGGCGACCAATCTCCGTAAGCACGGGATTGAGTTTGCGGATGCGGTCGGTGTTTTCGACGATCCGCGCGCCTTGACCATGGAGGACCGCGATCAGGACGAGCAGCGGTTCGTGACATGCGGAATGGATGGTTTGGGAAGGGTGTTGGTGGTGGTGTACGCCTACCCGGAGTCCGATGTCATCCGCCTCATCTCCGCACGGAAGGCAGAGCCCCACGAACGCCGCAACTATGAGGAGTAAGCCATGAAAGCCCACTACGATTTTAGTAAAGCTCGGCGCGGTGCCGTGGTTCCCGCAGCACCCACCAAGACGCGTATCACGATCCGCCTGGATGAGGACATCATTGCGTGGTTTCGTCACCAGGTGAACGAGGCTGGGGGCGGCAACTATCAGAGCCTCATCAATGAGGTATTACGGGAACATATCGGGCACGGCGCGGCGGCGCCCTGGGAAGAGACGTTGCGCCGTGTCATTCGCGAAGAGATACAGAGGGCCGGGTAGTGGACCCTAAGAGGTCGCGATATATTCAGACATGGCGCGGGTCTTTTTCGCGGATGGTGCCCGTCTCTATGATCTCGCTGATTTCGGCCTCGGTTATGCGGCGCTCCTGCATCCTCCTTCGGGCATGGTGGGTAAGCACTACCGGGGCGGTCAAAACGGGCATTATGCACGTTCTTCCCCCTTCCGCCTGCGGGCACGCCGCTCGTGGGGCGAGCGGGACGAGGCGCTTGCCGAAGAGGACGGTCCGGCGACGGGTTCGCCGACCGAGCGAGCGGCCGGCCAGTATCCGCTGGCCGCGCCGGTGGCCGGCAGCGTGTGGCGCATAGGCCTGCGGGATGGGGCACGGGTGGAGGTGGGCGACACGATCGTCACGATCGAGTCGATGAAGATGGAGATTCACATTGCGGCAAGCGAGGCCGGGGTCGTCGAACGGATCCTGTGCCAGGAGGGTCGGGCGGTCGGCGCCGGCGAGATCGTCGCGGTCATTCGCGGCCGCACGCCGGGAGGCGCTTGATATGGACATGACGACGCTCCCGTTCGATATCGCCACGCTCAACGCCCTCTACCGGCGGCACCGGCTGCGACCGGAGGACGTGATCGACGCGGCTTTTGCCCGCATGGAGCGCGACCGCAGTTACGGTGCCTGGATCAGCTGGTTCGACGCCGAGGGACTGGCGCCTTATCTCGAACGGCTGCGCGCCCTGTCGCCGGAGCTGGCGCCTCTCTATGGCGTCCCGTTTGCCGTGAAGGACAACATCGATGTGGCAGGCCTTGCGACCACCGCCGGCTGTCCGGCGTACGCCTACCGGCCGGAGCAATCGGCGGCCGTTGTCGAGCGGCTGGTCGAGCAGGGCGCGATCCCTATCGGCAAGACCAACCTGGACCAATTCGCCACCGGCCTCAACGGCACCCGTTCTCCGTATGGTGTCTGCCGCAACGCCCTGCATCCAGACTACATCGCAGGGGGGTCGAGTTCGGGCTCGGCGGTGGCCCTGGCGCGCGGCCATGTCGGCTTCGCGCTCGGTACCGATACGGCCGGCTCCGGGCGGGTGCCGGCCGCCTTCCAGGGCCTGGTTGGGCACAAGCCCACCCGTGGTGTCCTGTCGGCCCATGGCGTCGTTCCGGCGTGCCGGTCCCTCGATACCGTGTCGATCTTTGCGCGCACGGCCGCGGACGCCGAGACGATATTGCGCGCGGCCGCGTTCCCCGATGTCCGCGACCCCTACAGCCGGCTGCTGAACCCGCGCGGGGTCGATTTTGCGACCGCCGATCCCCTGCGCGTGGCGGTGCCGCGCGCGGCCGATCGGGAGTTTTACGGAGACCAGGAGGCGGCGGCGCTGTACGCGGCCTATGTGGAGCGCCTGCGCGGTCTCGGGGCTGTGGTGTCGGAGATCGACTGGGCGCCGTTTCGCGAGACGGCGGCCCTGCTCTATGAAAGCGCCTTCGTGGCCGAGCGGCTGGAGGCGGCTGGCGGCTTGCTGCGCACCCGCCCCGAGGCGCTGCTTGCTCCCCTGCGGGACATCCTGGGCGGGGCCCTGCAGTACACGGCGGCCGACCTGTTCGAAAGCCTGCATGCCCTGAGGGCCTTGCGGGGGCGGGCTCGGGAGATCTGGGATCGGGCCGATGTGCTGGTGGTGCCGACCGCGCCCACGATCTTTACGATCGCGCAGATGCAGGCCGATCCCGTCGCCGCCAATACCAAGCTGGGGTTCTACACCAACTTCGTCAATCTGCTCGATCTCGCGGCGACGGCCATACCGGCCGGTGTTCGCGACAACGGCATTCCGTTCGGGGTCACGCTGGTGGCGCCCGCCCACCAGGACGGCCCGCTCCTGCACTTGGCCGCACGGCTCATGGGGACGCCGCGTTCCGACACACCCTTGGCGAGTGACCGCGTCGAGGTGGCGGTGGTGGCCGCCCACTTGCGCGGCCAGCCGCTCAACGGCCGGCTCACCTCCCGCGGGGCCCGGTACGTCGCTACGACGGTGACCGCTCCGCGTTACCGGCTGTATGTGCTGCCGGGGCCGGTGTTGCGGGCGGGTCTTGTGCCCGCGGTCGACGGCGCGCCGATCGAGATCGAGATCTGGGAGATGGATCATGCGGCGCTTGGGGCGTTGACGCGGGAGATTGGGGCGCCGCTCGCGATGGGCCGCGTGCTGCTCGATGAGCGCGATGTCGTCGGCTTCGTCTGTTGCGATCCGGGGCCCGCGGCCCGCGACATCACGGCCTACGGCGGGTTCCGGCAGTATCTGCGGGCGTCGACCAAGTCGCCATAGGCGTGCGTCGGATCCATGGCGTCCGCGCCGGAACGGCCCTTTCGGCCGTCCGGTGCAGGCCCGTCTATGGGGGGCACGGACACCGCAGCCATCGAACACGGGACACGGGCCTCGTTGTTGGACTGGACGGCGTCGCCAAAACCAAGGCATTGGCGCCGACCATGTCCTCACGGAAATTCCAGGCGCCCTTTAACCCGGATCGGTGTCGTGCTTCTGTGCCGCAACTATGACTGGGCGCCGTTTCGCATCAGAACCTCCGTCAAGACACCTTCGGCTTGGGCGCTCATCACGCATTCCAGGCGCCATTGCGCGCGGGTCATGCCGATGAATAGGAGGCGGCGCATATGGTCGTCGAGTTCGGCGAAATCCAGCTCGGACAGAATGACGACCGGGGCGGCCTGGCCCTTGAAACGGGCAATAGTGTCGGCCAGCAGCTCGCCTTCGGTCCAACGGGCTTGGCCCGCCCGATCGAAATCCCCGGTGAAGCGTCTCAGTGCGCGGCCCGCAAGCGTGGGGGAGCGAAGAAGGATCGACGACTGCAGCCCCTTGGCGCTTAGGAGGGCCATTTGGTCCGGTGTGATGCCGCAGTCGAGCAGATGGCCTATGAGGGTTTCGGTTGCGCATACCCCCCCGGGGTCGTCTTGCGCCCACACATGAAAGCCCGGCAGGTCGCCCTCAAGCGGTGCGCGGGCGGTTATGGGTCGGGATGCCAGGCCCAGGGCATTGATGGTGTGCACGATCTGGCGGGGATTGCGGAAATTATCCGCGCAGTACAAAGTGACGGCATCGTCCCCGACCGCCGATGGCGCTCTGCGCACTTGCTGGTCGGAGTCGCCCAGCAGGTAAATCCGCCCGCCGGCCGCGACCCTTCGGCGCAATCCATCGATCCATTCCCCATCGAAGTCCTGGATCTCGTCGACCACGAGGAGGTCCCAGGCCGTCTCGGGGGTCGATTGCGCGTACCGGGCGGCGGCGCGCGTGAAAATGGCGGGATCCGCAAAGTCGATGCCGGTCTGTTCGGCACGCAGGCCGGCAATGGCAAGCTCATGGAAGGTCGCATAGCGTGCCGCGGAAGGACCGATGCGCCGCATCCGATCGGCAAGCGGCCGGTTGTAGCACACATATTGGGCGCGCCCCGTCTGAATAGCCGCCTCGTCGAGCAGGCGCAACGCAAGCTGGGTCTTGCCCGCCCCTGCCGTGGCCTCGATTCGAAAAACGCCCTCCGGCGCGGTGATGCGGGGTACCCACGTGGCCAAGCCCTCGGACAGGCGGGTTACCGCATCTGTCAGCCACTGGATGCGTGCGCCGAGATCGGCGCCCAGGCCAAACACGTCGTCGAGAAAGCGCCGGAGGCGCTCGACGGTGGGGGCCTGCGCCGCAGTCGCGGGGATTGCGTCAAGTACCCTGTTCGCGAGATCCGGCATGTCCGTGGCGTCGACGATGCGTTCCCGCGGATACCCTATGGTGCCCGCGCCTACGACCTGATCCGGAAGAACCAACAGATGGGCGACATGGACATGCAGGCCGCTGTCGCGCAGGCGCTGGCGCAAGGCCGCGTGCTGGACGCGCACCTGGCGCCCGATATCCTTCGTGCGATCGTTGTAGCGTTTGCGCGGACCCTGGTCTGTGAATTCCACGGGTCCGGCCTTGACCTCGAGCAAAACGAGGCTGCCGTTGGGGGCAAGCACGATGCCGTCGATCTCACCGAACCACTGGATGCCGTTGTGGATCGACGACCACGCCACACCGTGGAAGACGGTGATGTCGTCCGGCAGTTCCGTTTCGAGCTGGCGCAGCACGTCGAATTCGCGCCGCTCGCCGGGTCGTTCGGCGTGGAGGCCCTGCAAGGAGGGACGTAGGGTGGCCATCGTGCGCTCCGAAAGATCCTGATTGTACACAAAGGCCGCCGAGTCGTGGGTCGGGGCGGGCCGTGGCTGGACCAAGATCGCGGATCGACGGCCTTGAGCGATGCCGGATGACGCTCCCATCCATAGGCGCGGATAGAGGCGAAGGGCGCCGCCGCTACCGGCTCGACGCGGGTCGGGGCGCCTGCGGCCGGAGTCTCCGCAACCCCAACGATACGGGGCAAGGGGCCCGGCGGATCGGGCGCCCACCGTCATAACCCAGACGGCCTTGCGCCACCGAAATCCCGGTGCTATCATGCGCGCCCTATTGTATTTATTCCATTGGAACCTTGGTCATGAGATCGACCCGCGTATTGTCCGTACACGCCGAACAGGCCGCCGCTATGACGTGGCGGCTTGTCGCCGGTCTGTGTGCGCTCGCGGGGGGCGCCGACAGACAGGCCTGATAGGCGATTGGGAAGGTTGTTTTAAAAACCCCGCGTGACTGACCTGTCCGCGGGGTTTTTTATTGGGGGCCCCGGACCGGCGTACGGGGCCCCCTCCCCGTTTTGGAAGGATGCAGCGATGCAAAGACCTACTCGTCTAGGCCCGCCTCCGGGCGGCTTTGCGTTCTACGACATTGGGAGAAGCCCGGTAATCGTACCCGCCGCTCTGGCGGCCCAGCTCGCCTCGGAGCGCGCCCGGCGCCGCGAGGGCGGGAACAACGCCAACCCTTTTGCCGACGTCGATGACCGGCCCCGGCCGGCGGCCGCGAAGGCGGCGCCCGCGCGCGTGCCGGCACCGAAGCCCCGGCGCGACCAGGTCCCGATCTTCGACGCGGCCGCCGTCGAAGAGGCCCTGGCCTGCGTCGAGGAGCAAGGAGCCAGTGACCAGGCCCGGCTTCTGCCCGCGCTGAAGCAGGCGGCGCGGGACGGGGGCTTGCGCCGGGTGCGCCGGCCCACCGGTCGGGCATTGACCCGCATAGTCGCCGCCTTGCGCGAGGACTTCCCGAATTTCGGGGCGGTATTCGATGTGCTGGCCCCCGACTGGGCCCTGCAAGCGGCCCGGGGCGTGGCGGATTTTCGGCCGTTGCCGGTGCTGCTTTACGGCTCCCCGGGCATCGGCAAGACCTATTTCGCCAGCAGCTTGGCCAAGCGTTTGGGCGTCGACTGGGAGGTCATCTCGGCCGGGGGCAGCCAGGGGGCCTTCGAGCTCGTGGGCACCAGTAAAAACTGGTCAAACGCCGCACCCGGGCGGGTCTTTCGACTGTTGGCGAGGAGCGCGTTTGCCTCCTCTATCCTCTTGATCGACGAGGTCGACAAGCTGGGTCAGGAGCGCCAATTCCCGGTGACGCCGGCGCTCCTCGATCTTCTGGAGGAGCAGAGCGCCCGGCAGTTTCGCGATACCGCGCTGGACGTGGTCTGTGATGCGAGTCGCCTGCTCGTGATCCTGACCGCCAATGACGTCGAGCAGGTACCGGCGCCCCTGCGTTCGCGGGTCCAGGAGGTCGCGGTGGCGACCCCCACCCCCAGCGAGCGGCTCGCCATCACGCGCCGTCTGGCAGACGAGCTGTCGCGTTCCTTGCGGGCCGCGGCGCGGGTTACGATCGATCCGTCGTGGCTCGAGGCCTTGGCCTGCGCCCCGATCGATCTGCGCGAGGTCAGACGCCGGCTGCGCCGCGCCGTCGGCTTGGCGATGCTCGCAGGCCGCAAGCGCGTAGTGCTGTCCGATGGCGGGGTAGTGGACAAGTCCCCGGCACAAGTGCGCATGGGCTTTGTCTAAGGACGGCGTCCCTTCCGTGCGGGCTTGAGGCCCGCACGGGGATCATATTCAGGAGTACAGGACCATGGAGAGAGCTCCACATGCCCGAGGCCGTGACCGGCCGTTGATCCTCTTCGCCGGCGATGTCCACGGACAGTTCGGGCACTTGGATGCGGCGGTGCGGGATCTGCGCCCGCAGGCGATCGTGCTGCTGGGCGATATCCAGGCGCCCCTCCCCTTGGCCGAGATCGCGGCCCCGTGGGAGGCGCATGGCACCGAGGCCTGGTTCATTCCGGGCAACCACGACAGCGGCAGCGAAGCCCATTGGAGGCATCTCGAGAGCCTGAAGGGGCGTAACCTTCACGGGCGCGTAATGTCCGTGGCGGGCGTGCGGATCGCAGGCCTGGGAGGGGTCTTTCGGGGGGAGGTCGGGGATCCGCGACAAGCAGCCCGCTACGCGAGCTATCGCGCCTATGCGGCTGCGCTGCGTGGCCGGGACCACCGGCGCGCCAGCGAGCCGGGGCCGTTACGGGACGCTGCCGTCGGAGGCCGTCTCTTAAAGCATCTCTCCACGATTTTTCCGGAAGAGTATGAAGCGCTCCTTGGGCAACAGGCGGATATCCTCGTCACCCATGAGGCACCCAGCTGTCACCCCTATGGCTTTCCCGCCATCGACGCGCTGGCAAAGGCCTTGAGCGTGAATAGCCTGTTTCATGGTCACCACCACGACTGCCGGGATTATCGGGCATGGGACCAGGCGCTGGGCTTTCGCGCCTACGGGGTCGGCCTGCGCGGGCTTCTCGACCAGGACGGGGTCCTGCGGCGGGCAGGCGAAAAGGATCGTGAGCGCGGGCGGTAGCCGCGCGGGCATGCCCGAAGCCCGGCAGCGACAGGATCGCCGGCGGTGCGAGGATCCGAAGGCGCGCCCCGGGAACCGCCCGAATCGCGCGGCCGGCACCATGAGCGCGGCGGGCGCGACTCTTTGCATCTAAAGGATCTCTGATGATGGAACCCCTGAAACTGCATATCGTGTCGGACGTGCATCTCGAGTTCGGGAAGTGGCCGCGGGCGCTTTCCTTGAGCGCCATCGATTGCGACGTCCATATTTTTGCAGGCGACATCGGCGTGGGCCTCTCCGGGTTGCGCTGGGCGCTCGAGCGCTGTACGCGTCCCGTGGTTACGGTCATGGGGAACCACGAGTTTTATGGACGACGCACCGTGGATCGGCTGTGGAGGGAGGCCCGCGCCCTGGTGGCCGGCACCCATGTGCACCTTTTGGAGAACGAGGCGGTGACGATTGGCGACGTGCGCTTCGTGGGCGCGAGTCTGTGGACCGACTTTGGTCTCAATGGCTATCTGCGCCAAGACCAGATGATGCGGGACGCATCCGACCTCATGAACGACTACGCCCGCATACGGGTGGGTCGCCAGGGCCGCCGCTGGGTCCCGCTTAGCCCCCGGACAACGCTGCTTTGGCACGAACGCAGCGTCGCGTTCCTGGACGCGGTGCTGCCTGCCGAGCGCGTGGGGGCCGCCGCAGACCCCGCCGCCGTGGCCACGGTGGTCGTCACCCATCATGCCCCATCGGCCCGAAGTCTCGGCAAGGGGCCGCCCTTTTCGGCGACGGAGACCGCCTATGCCAGCGGCCTGGAGGATTTGATCGTGCGCGCCGACCTTTGGGTCCATGGGCATACCCATGTGCGGTGCGACTACCTGGTGGACGACGGGCGCGGCCACGCCACCCGCGTGGTCTCCAACCCGCGCGGCTATGTCGGGATCGAGCCCGTGCGGGCGTTCGATCCTCGTTGGGTAATCGACGCGCCGTTGCCGCGCGGGGTCCCCTGAGCGGGGCCGGCCTGACGGTGCCCCCGACTTCCGCGGCACCTGCCTGCGCGGCGACCCCCCGGATGCGCGGCCTTCGAGTCTTGCCTTCCGGGAGTGCTTTGCGGACTGCGCGGCATCCATGGAATAGTGGCCGTCGGCTCTCGGAGGGATCCGGGCCCCCGGCATTCCGGGCGGATCCCCGGGTGGGGCGAAGCGGCAAGCGGGCCGCGACGGTCGCGGACGTCCGGCCCGGCGGCTACCGCGCATGGCGGGCGGGGCTTACAATGGCGCATGCGTCTTTTCATCCTGAGCGACATGCATATCGAGATGTGGCGCCGGTATCCGGACGACAGGTCCTGGCCGTCCGTCGACGCCGTCATTCTGGCCGGCGACATCGGCAACGGCACATCGGGTGTGGCTTGGGCCGGCCGGAAGGCTGCGGACCTGGGGGTTCCGGTGCTGTATGTGGCCGGCAACCACGAATTTTACGGACACGACTACGATGCCCTGCGCGCGGCCCTGCGCACCGAGGCGGCCCGCTGGCCCGGACTGCACCTGCTCGATGACGACACCCTTGTCATGGCCGGCGTGCGCTTTCTGGGTACGACGCTCTGGACGGACTACCAGGCCTGGCGGGGAGACGTCCGGCTGAATATGGAAACCGCCCGCGCGGGCGTCTCGGACCACCGAGTCATACGGCGCGGCGGGAGATTGTTCACGCCGCAGGACGCCCTGGCGCTCCACGAGACGGCGCGGTCCTTCCTGGAGACGGAACTCGCCCGGCCATTCGCGGGACCGACGGTCGTCATCACGCATCACGGTCCGAGTCCCCTATGCCGCCATCCCCTGTACCCGGAGGGGCCGCTGGGGGCGGGGTTTTACTCGGACCTGTCCGACGTGATCCTCCGCCACGGCCCGGCGCTTTGGGTGTTCGGGCACACCCATGCGCCGCTCGATGCCCGCGTGGGGGGCACGCGTCTCTATAGTAATCCGGAGGGCTACCCCGGCGAGACGCTCATCATTCCCCCCGGGTTCGAGGCATCGGGCATCCTGCGCGTGCCCGCCGACTGAGTGCCGCGGCAAGCCTGGCGCGTCGATGCGGCAGATGGCCGGGCCTTGCGTCGTGTTTGCGGTCGTCGAAGTTCCGGGAGGCCGCGACGGCTCGCGCATATCGGCCTGGGGGCGGATGGAAGCGGGCGGGGTCCCGCGCGGCGGGCGTCATTGCCGGCGGGTCTTGGGCGTCGGCCGGACGGCTTACAGGAAATCCGCGAGTTTGTGCAGGAAGTGCGTTATGACGCCCAGGCCGGCTGCGTCGCCGCGCGGCAGATAGCCCTTCAGGAAATAGGCCTTGTGGCGGCCGAAGGCCGTGAGGGTGCCGATCTTTGGGTTGTAGCGGGCACGCACGACCGTGGGGGGCTTTGTAAAGCGCAGGCCCCGTTGGTCCCGGAGGGCGGTCTTCATGAAGTGGATCCAGATGGGGAGGGCCTCGCGGGCCCCGGCCGCCCAGCGGCCGAGGGTATGGTTGTCGTCGTATCCCACCCAGACCGTCGTGACCACGCGCGGATTGTAGCCCGTGAACCAGGCGTTGTTTTCGTCGTTGGTGGTACCGGTCTTGCCGGCGAGCGCGCGGCGGTGGAGGATCTGGGCCGCGACTCCGGTGCCTTGGCGGATGACGCGCTCCATCATGCGCGTCATCAAGAACGCGACCCCCGGCGGGATGGCGGACGCGGTCTGCGGTTCGGGCTTGTAGCCGAGGGCGCAATCGCGCAGGGAGATGTGCTGGCCGCTCGCGGTCTGGATGCGCGAGATAAGAAAGGGCCGGGGGAGGGACCCGCCGTTTGCGAACGTGGCGTAGCCGCGGGCGATCTGCAGGGGGGTGTAGTCGCCGGAGCCGAGGACCATGGACGGGACCTGCGGGATCTGTTGGGCCGGGAAACCGAAGCGCCGGACGTAGGCCGCGGCGTAGGGGATGCCGATGTGGAGCAGCAGGCGCACGCTTGGGACGTTATGGGAGTCGGCGAGATCCTTCCAGACCGCGATCGGCGTACGCGAGAAGGTGTTGCTGTAGTTCGTCGGCCGGTAATCGGTGCCGTCTGCGAGCGGCACGGACAGCGGCGTGTCCTTGATGAGCGAGACCGGGGTCAGGTAATGGCGGTTTCCGGCGGCCCGCAAGGCCGGGCCGTCCATGGCCGCCGCGTAGACGAAGGGTTTGAAGCCGGACCCTGGCTGGCGATAGGCGTAAAGGGCGCGGTCGAAGTGGCTGAGGACGTAGCTGAACCCGCCGTTCAGGGCCAGGATTGCGCCGGTTCGGACGTCGAGGGACACGAGCGCCCCTTGGGCCTTGGGCACCACGGCAAGCTGCCAGCCGGCATTGGCGACGCGTTGCCAGACGGCGGTGCCGGCCCATTGGCGGTTGCCGGTGCCGGCGCCCGTGGCCGCCACGTAACGGCGCAGCCAGACGAGGTCGCCCGGCTTGAGGACCGCGTCTACGGTTGTCGCCTGCAGGCCCCGCGGCGGCAGGTGGACCCAGGCGACGGCCTGCCGGTCGAGGAGCACGGTCCGCCGCCCCTCGAGGCGCACGCGCGCCTGAGCCGGGCCGCTTTGCACGACGACGCCCCAGCGCAGGTTGGCCGGGTCGCGGTCGGGGAGCATGGGCGGGCGGTCGCCGGCCAGGGCCGATTTCAGGGCCGCCCCTGTCAACTGGGCGATCGGCCCCCGCAAGATCTTGGGATCGAGGCTGTCGAGGCCCATGGCGTAGTTCTCGAGACCCACCGCCAGGCTGCGATCGGCGGCGCGCTGATCCTTGGGCGAGATCGTGGTGTAGACCCGCAGCCCGCGGCGGTAGGTGAAGTTGGCCCCGAAGCGTTTGACCAGCCATTTACGGATCCATTCGGTCGCGTAGGGCGCGGCGTTGCTCGCGGGCGCGTGATAGCGGGTGCGCACCGGCTGGGCCTCGGCGAGGATCATGGCGCGATGCGTGATGTCGTGGTCGGCGAACATCCGGCGCAGGACGTAATCGCGGCGGCTGCGCGCAAGCTCCGGGTTCTTCACGGGGTTGAAGTACGATGGCGCCGCCGGCAGTCCGGCGAGCGTCGCGGCCTGCGCCAGCGTGAGTTGCCCGACGTCCTTGCCGTAGTAGGTGCGGGCCGCCGCCTCCACGCCGTAGGCGCCCTGCCCGAGATAGATCTTGTTGAGATAAAGATCGAGGATCTGCGCGCGCGTGAGGTGGTCGGCCAGCTTGTAGGCGAGCAGGATCTCGGTGACCTTCCGGGCGATCGTCTTTTTGGGGGATAGATAGAAATTCCGCGCCACCTGTTCGGTGATCGTGCTGGCCCCCTGTACCGGCGCCATGTGGATGACGTCCACGAACGCCGCGCGCAGGATGCCCGGGTAACTCACGGGGTAATAGAGGGGGTCGTGGCTGTAGAACTTCCCGTTTTCGGCAGCGATAAACGCCTCTTGAAGGTCCTTCGGGATCTTGGAGAGCGGCAGCGCGAAGCGGATCTGTGGGCCGATGGCTTGCAGGAGCCGGCCGTTGGCGGAGTAGATGCGCAACGGTTGCTCCGGGTGCCAGTTCTCGAGGGCGCTGACCGCGGGGAGGTGATCCCAGGTCCACCAGGTCCAGGCCCCGACCGCAAGAAGGGTATTGAAGCCGCCGACCGCGAGCGCGAGCAGGGCCCAGAACCGCCATCCCTGGCGGGTTCGTAACGGCGGTGATGTAGGCTCGGGCGTCGACACGCGCTTACGGTTTCGCAGGTTTTACCTGGGGCCCCGGCGCGCCGCGCGCTTGCCGGAGAGGCTCGGAGTCGTCATGGCGCTCAGGATATGATGAGAGGCCGCGCGGATGCAAAGGTTGCCCGACACGAGGGGCTGCCTGCGGGAATCGCGGTCGGTCTCGCGGGCGGCCCGGGCGCCGATCCGCAAGGTGCCCCTCACAGGCGCCGCGGGGGCGGGTCCATGCGCTCGAAGACGTTATCCATGCGATGGCCCTGGGTGTCGTAGGCGCGCACCCGGAGACGCCGGATACCCGGCACGATGACGACCAGGCAATCGCGCCGCGGGATGCGCCCGGCCGGGGCCAGGACCACGGCCGGACCGCGGGCGCAGGGGTTGTGGGGAAAGGCGCGGTCGAGGCGCGCCACGAAGCGCCGCGCCGCGCTCCGGGCGGCGCGCGGCGATGCGAACGGTCCGGGCGGCCGCATGCGCAGCGCCACGCTCAGGTGTTGGCGGACGGCCTGTTGTTCGACGACGATCCGGAAACTCAAGACCGCCGCCCACAGGCCGTAGAGGATGGTAAGGCCGATCACGGTGCGCGCGAATCGGCGGGTGGCCGGGCTTGCCGATCCCGGCGCGGCCGCGGCGGACGCGCCGGTGCTCGCGGATCGCGCCATCATGCGCCGGCCCCCGTCCCGCCGCGCGGGACGGTCTCGAAGCCCCCGCGATACGCCCAGTAGAGGAGCGCGATCCCGATCGGGACCATCGGGGCCGACAGGACCTGGCCCATGTCGAGGCGGCCGAGCACGAAGCCCAGCTGGATGTCGGGTTGGCGGGTGTATTCGACCAGGAAGCGGAAGACCCCGTACAAGAGGACGAAGAGGCTTCCGACCGCGCCCGCCGGCCGGCGCTTGCGGCTATAGACGGCCAGGATGATCAAGAGTGCCACGCCTTCCAGCAGGAATTCATAGATCTGCGAGGGCTGGCGCGGCTGGGGCCCGCCGGCCGGAAACACGACCGCCCACGGGACATGGCTGACCCGGCCGAACAGCTGGTCGTTGATGAAGTTCGCGAGGCGGCCGAGGCCGAGCCCTATGGGGGCCGCCGGCGCCATGAAGTCGAGGACCATCATGGTCGACCGGTCATGGTTGCGGCCGTAGGCCCAGCACCCGAGGATGACGCCTATGAGTCCTCCATGGAAGGACATGCCCCCGTCCCAGACCTCGAGGATCTGGATCGGGTGGCCGAGATAATAGGGGAGGTCGTACCACAGGACGTAGCCGAGCCGGCCGCCTGCGATCGCGCCCACCGAAAGATAATACTCGAGGTCGAGCACCTGCTCCCGGGTCCATCGCCACTCGGGGCGCCGGCCGCGCCGGATCAGCCAGATCGTGCCGATGACGAAGCTGATGATCTCGAGCAGGCCGTACCAGTGGATCGGGATCGGGCCTATGTGAAATCCGACAGGATTGATGTGGGGATAGGGGAGCATGCGCGTCCGTTCAGAATCGCCCGAGGATGGCGAATGCCGACGCGGGTGTCAAGGACGCGCGTCGGCCGTGCGCGGCCCTCACCTGCCGCTCGGCCCCCCGGTCGCGGCCCGGATCCCTTCGGTGATGCGAAATGCCGTCCCCACCATCTTCGACAAATCACCCATGTCGGCCGGCACGATCATGACGTTGGCCTCCTTGGCGATCGCGCCCCACTGGGCGATGAACGACTCGGCGACGCGCATCGCCATGGCTTGGCGCGCGCTCTCGTCTTTCAGGCTGTCGCCGACGATCCGCAGCGACTCGGCGGTCGCCTTGGCCACGAGCAGGATCGCCTGAGCCTCGCCCTGGGCGCGCAGGACCTGGGCCTGCTGGGCGCCGTCGGCCCGGTTGATCGCCTGCTGGCGTTCGCCCTCCGAGATATTGATCGCCTGTTGTTTCGCCCCCTCGGAC
>DAIDMD010000062.1 GCA_027449165.1 Acidiferrobacter sp.
ACCCGTTGGCACTACGCTTGCCGGTCGCAAAACGCTCACTGACGCGGCTTTTTGTGAGGGGCGAGAGCCGAGGCAAGACGCAGGACAAAAACCAGGAGGTGGAATATGAATATGCGCGAACGCAACCAGTCGGCAGAAGACACAAGCCAGGTCAAAGGCGAGGGGCTCAAGCCTCAGCAATCCGCAGGTGGTGACACTTCAACGATCCTTGAATCGTTGCAAGCATTGGCACCGTACCTGGGACGGAGCCAATGGCACACGCTCTGGAAACTGTGCCAGCAGGGCGAAGAGCAGGCGCACTTCCGGCAACTGGTCCAGGATTGGGCGACCAGGATTGCGGCCATGCCCCGGACCTACGAAACCGACGGACAGGGCCTCAAGGCGGTGGCGGTTTTGCACTATTTCACGCCCGCTTTTGATTTTTACATCACCGAAAAGGACCGTTCAGGAGGCACTAAACAGGCCTTTGGTCTGGCCTGTGCCCCAGAGCGGGAACTCGGGTACATCAACATCCGCCAGATTGTGGAGGCCGGGGCCGAACTGGACCTCTACTGGACCCCTAAAACCTTAGCCGAGATCGGGAGGTAACACCATGCAGAACTACACGGACATGCTCGCCCAAGTCGCCCCAGGCGTCGACCCGCGCCACATTCTGGCGCTTCTCCAAAACCACGACGGGGGCTGTGGACTGGACGACCTGAACCCCGAGCAGGCGGCCTTCTGTATTGCCATGGCGAAGGCCTGCATTACCGTTTTCGGGGCGGCCCTGGTGGAGAAGATCGCGCAAGAGCGGGGGATCTAGCCATGACTTCCTATGCTGACCGCATTCGGGCCTTAGCGCCCGGGCATGACCCCAGACACATCGAGGGGTACATGCTACTGCAGTACGCGACCCTAGACCATCTCGATCCCGTGACCTTCGCGCGAGAGGTGGAGATTGGGGTGGGATGTGTCGAGGTGGGCGGGGTGGACATGGCAGAGCGGAACGCGCGGAGCTATGGCCTGTAAATTATTTCCGCAACGCGCGTATTGACATCGAGGGGCCGAATCCCGGCCCCTCCCAAGGAGGTAGACCATGAGCGATACGATTTTGGACCACGACGCGATCCGGTCCCGCATAAAAAGCGCCGTTTATGAGGCGGTCGGACGTTGGCCGGCCGATGGCGGGGTGGAGAAGGTGCTCGATAAGATGATTAAAGAGCGCGACCGGACCGGCAACTACCTGACCCCAATCGCCAAGCGCGCGATTCGGGATTTTCAAGACGTCCTACGCCTTCCCAGTGCCACAAGCCCCAACCGCCGCATCACCTGCGGGCCATTGACCGTCGCCATGATCGCCCTGGCGCGCGAAACCGAGGGACCGGAGCGTGGCGGCCAATGCGGGATGTGGGGCAAGGGTGGCACCGGGCGCGATGGCGGCGCCGGACTCTAACACCAACGATGCCCCTCACAGGGGCAGGAGGTTCCCATGCGACGGATTTTCCTAATCAACGGACAGTTATTCGAAAGCAAGCACGTTATTATCCGGCACCCGTCCGACAGCTACCGGCCATGCCGCCGGATACAGTACATACCACTCAAGCTCGGGCGCCCTGCCGAAGAGCAACCCGATGCGCCCATGCCTCTGCGCGACGCCTTGCGCGAGCAAGTCGCTCAGATCAAGGCCAGGCACAAAGCCGCTGGGTGGGGGCGCTAAAATGGACCGCATCAGGAGGTAACAAGCCATGACATCGACGGTCAATAACATCAATTGGGCGACCGCAGACCGGCCCATCGTGTCGGCCATCTCTGCCGCCGTGGGCGGCGCCCTAGGGTATGCGGGCGGCGTCGAGATCCTGGCGCGCTTCGCCGGACCTTCGCGCGCCTTCCTGCCGCCCGTGCCCCTCGCCCATGCGGTTTTCGAGATCGCCAAGACCTACCACGGCATCCTCCCAATGCCGTGGGGCTGGGCACCCGCCGCCATGGGCCTCGCCGGGCTTGTCGCCGGAGGCGTGGGCGGCTGGATCGCAGCGACCCGGCCGTCCGAACGTCCGATCCCGGGAAGGGGATATGTCCTACAAAGAGGTCCGGCGGCCATTGGCCGCGCCCTGCAGGTCGGACGTGGGGAGGTGCCGGGCGTGCATATTCACCCCGGCGTCCAGATAAGCCAGCGCGAAGAATGCAACCATTTTTTGATTGTCGGCGGCACGGGCGCTGGTAAGACGACTGTCCTTTTGCCGATTCTCGATCAGATCCGTGCGCGCGGTGACAAGCTAATTGTCTTCGACTCGAAGGGCGATTTCACGGAATCGTGGCCGGGCGTCGGTGAGCGGGATTTCGTGTTGCTCTCACCTACCGACAAGCGGTCGGCCCGCTGGCAGATCGGGGCGGACATTCGGACGCGCTTAGAAGCCCAAACGCTCGCCGAAACGCTCATACCGACGACCGAGAAGGATCCGATGTGGTCAAACGGGGCGCGGGCCTTGCTCGTCGGCCTCATCTCGGATCTCCAGACGCGCGCCCCCGGCAAGTGGGGGTTCGCAGAACTGGCGCAGGTGGTGGCGGCGGCGCTGACGGATTTCCAGACGCTAAAAGACATCTTGTCCCGCGAAGACCCGGCGGCCCTCCACATCATCGGTGGCGCTGACGCCAAAACCCCGTCGAAAACCGCGCACAGTTTTATCGTGAATTTAGGCGCGTTCATGTCTTCCGTGATCAGCCTCGGAGTTGGTGCCGACGACCTCAAGGATAACCAGACATGGAGTGTGCGGCGCTGGCTCGCTGGTAAGACGCCGCCCGTCGCGATCCTCGGTTTCCGTAAATCCGTAAAGGGTGTCAACCAGTCGTTCATTGCGAGCCTTATAGAACAGGTGGTCTTACAAAGCGGCGACATGCCCGACGCCGCACCGCATGAGCGGCGCATCTGGCTGGTACTGGATGAGTGCCCGCAGGCCGGGAAGATTCCCACGATAACTGACTCCTTGACGACCCTTCGCTCTAAAGGTGTGCGCGTCATCCTCGGCATGCAGAGCCTCGCGCAGGTGCGCGAGTCCTACTCAAAGGACACCGCAACAACGTGGGCGGGCTCGTGCGGTATCCAGATTATCGGGAAACTCGGGAGTGACGAGGATCAGGCCTGGGCATCGAAGGTCTTGGGTGATCATGAGGTAGAGCGGTTCGTCGGACAGGTCAGCATGACCGCCGGGGCAGGCGCGGCGCAGCGCAATCAGAGCTGGGAGCGCGTGCGCGAGCCTGTGCTGATGCCCTCCAGTTTTGGGCAGGAATTCCGACTCGTCAAGAACTGGCTCGGCCAGATGATCGGCCCGCGCCTTCTTATGATCGGCGGTGGGGAGGCGGCTGTCCTGGACTGGCAGTTTCCGATGCTGACAAAGAGGCGTCCGGCGCGGGTGGCCGCGCGGTGGATTGGGGTGGGGTATCGGAGGCCAAGGTGGGGTAAAGAGCCGCCGCGCGTCGTCGAGGAGACGAAGGAGGCGGGCGGGGAAGGGAAGGAGATCGAGGGCCAAGGAAAGGGCGAGAAGGCGCAGGATCGGGAAGGGCATCGGACCGTCAACGAGGTGCCGCGTGCGGCCATGGAGGTGGCGGCGGATCCGGCGGCACGGGCGGCTGATAAGGAAGGTGAGGCCGTGGGCGAGCCGGTCGGTGAGCACCTGATCG
The DNA here is from genome assembly GCA_027449165.1 of Acidiferrobacter sp. Classification (GTDB taxonomy): domain Bacteria; phylum Pseudomonadota; class Gammaproteobacteria; order Acidiferrobacterales; family Acidiferrobacteraceae; genus Acidiferrobacter. The sequence goes on from DAIDMD010000062.1 coordinate 3,655, forward strand.
ATATCGCCGTGCCGGGCGCTGGGCTCGTGGCGAAGATCACGGGGATTGCGGGGGGGGCTATGCCGGCGGGCGGGGCGGTGCATGGGGTGCGGAGG
>DAIDMD010000063.1 GCA_027449165.1 Acidiferrobacter sp.
CCCAGCCATGGTCAGCGAGATAACGGGCGATCGAGGCCAGAACATCGGCGGTATCGGTCCAGATGTCGCACACGCCATCGCCATTGAAATCAACGCCATAGCGCCGATACGCGCTCGGCATGAATTGCGGCTGGCCCATCCGAGATAGGCATCGACGGCCTCGGGGGCGATGCGGGCCTGGCCCCCGAGATAGGGAACCAAGGCGCGCAGGGTGGAGGCGAACGCGAAGTCCCCGCCGTCGGCGTAGTAGAGCAGGGGCTTTAGGCCCAGCCTGTCGCGCGCGGCGAAGAGCCGTTTGGAACGGAGATCGAGGATGACGAGCGCGAACATGCCGCGCAGCCGCTCGATGAAGGCGTCTCCCCAGGCCTCGTAGGCGTAGAGGACGAACTCCGTGTCGCTCGTGGTGCGAAAGACATAGCCTTGGCGTATCAATTCGTCGCGGTCGGCCTCGTAGCCGTAGACCTCGCCGTTGAAGCAGATCCAGATGTCCCGGCGGGCATTGGCCATGGGCTGATCGGCCTCGGGCCGCAAGTCGCGGATGCTAAGCCGCGCATGCAAGAGGCCCGCGGTGCCCGAGCCGCCCGTCTCCCGGAAACTGCCGTCCCACAACACCGCCTTTTGGGTATCGGGGCCACGGGTCTTCAGGGCCCCGAGCATCGCCCCCCACTGCCCCGGGTCGACGACGCGCCTACCGACAAACCCCCCGATCCCGCACATGAGCCCTCCCATAAAGTCCGGGCATCATACCAAGGGCGGGCCGCCGTAAGGGACACTGGGCACCACCCTTTGGCGGGTCTGGGCGCACGACCCCGCCCCGGGGGGCTTCAGACCGGGCAGCGGGTCAATAGCCATCCTTCGGGGCGACGAGCCTTGGTCCCTCATGCCGCCTCCCGCTGCGAAGGCCGTGGCGGTTGCCGCGCAATCGACCTCCGTGGAGACCCCCGCATCCCCGGCGGCTCTCGCCCGCCAAGCCGGTGGGGGGGTCCGGATCGGATAGCCCAAAGCAGGGTGGGTTTGGGATTTTCAGGATCCTTGCCCGTAAACCTCCCGGAAGATCTCCATCCGGCGGGCCTGGGTTATGATGCCGCAGAATGGCGAGCTCTGGCGCAGACGGTCGCCTTCTTCGGTGCGCGCCACCATCGCCGACAGAACGCCCTCCAACGGCCCCGCGAGGATCGCGGACCACACATCCAGGTCGCGTGGTCCGCTCCACCCTGGTTGCTGTTTCCAGCGGGTGATGTTCGCGCGGGCCCGATCCAGCATAGCCGGATTGGCGCGCACGCACTTCGCCACCTCCTCGTGCAGCCGCAGATTGAAGCGATCGAGTTGCGCATGGGTGCGAGCGGGGGGTGGCCTTACCGCCATCGCGCGATCCGTCGGTCGCGCCGGAGTTTCCGACCTTTGGGTAGGGGTAGGGGGCGCCGCGGGGCATAGACCGCCCCATTCCGGCATCCCCCTTATCGAGTCATTCCCTTGGACGATTATAGCCCTGGGCAAGCCGCACGGCCCGCTCCATCCTGGTCGGTTTTCGGAAACGCGCGCTGGCACCCGCAATTCCGATACACTATCGGGATGTCTTTGCCACCGGACCCCGCCCCCCGACTGACGCGCGAGGCGCCCCGCGTTCTCGTCGTCCGTCGGGACAATATCGGCGACCTCGTATGCACCCTGCCCGTATTCGAGGGAATCCGGCGCCGCTACCCCAACGCCCACATCGGCGCGCTCGTCAACTCCTACAACGCCCCGCTGCTCGAAGGAAACCCCTACATCGATCGCGTACATGTCTACACCAAGTCCAAGCACAGACCGAATGGAGGGATGCGAGCGCTTGTGCGCGACAGGCTTGGGCTTGTCGCCGGGCTGCGCAAGGAACGCTACCGGACAGCCCTGCACGCCGGCAGCCGCCCGCGCTCCGAGATGCGCGCCCTGACCCGGCTTGCCGGCATCTCCGAGCAGATCCTGGATCAGGGCACGGACCTGCCGCTTCACGAAGTCGAGAGGGTCTACGGGCTGCTGCGCGCACTGGATATTCCCGGCCCGCCGCCCGCGCCGCATCTGGCGCTGGCCCCGCAGGCGGTCATGGACGTCCGCGAGGCCTTGGCGGCCCGCGGCTATGGACAGGCCATAGGTCTTCACATCAGCGCCCGAGAGGACGAGAACCGCTGGCCCCTGGACCGCTTCGCGGCCCTGATCCGCGAGGGTGCGGGCCGCGGCCACCGGTTCGTGGTGTTCTGGTCCCCTGGTGAGGCGTCGCGCGCCGAACACCCGGGGGACGACGCGCGCGCCCGCGAGCTGCTCGGCCGATGCCGGGACCTGCCGGCGTTGGGCTACCCCACGAAGGATCTTTTGAGTCTCGCGGCGGGCCTTACCGCCGTCCGCGTGCTCGTGGGGTCCGATGGAGGCCATGTCCATACCGCGGCCGCCGTGGGAACACCGGTGGTCGGCCTTTACTGCGACCCCAAGGTCAGCCGGTGGCGCCCTTGGGGCCCGGGCCATATCGTCCTCCACGGCAAGCGCGTGGATACCATACCGGTCGACGCCGTCCTGGCGGCCCTCGACGAGGCGCCGGCGGCGTGAGCGAACCCGAGCGCATCTTGTTCATTCGGCGGGACAACATCGGCGATCTCGTCTGCACGACACCGCTCTTTGCGGCCCTGCGGGCGCGCTACCCCAAGGCCCGCATCGCGTTGCTCGCGAACACCTACTGCGCCCCGGTCGTGGCCTGCAATCCGGACCTCGACCACATCTATGTCTACGCCAAGGCCAAGCATTTGCCGGCGGCCCAAAGACCCGGCGCCTACTGGGCGCGCGTGCGGCTGGTCCGGGAGCTGCGCGCGGCGCGCTTCGATCACGTTGTGCTGGCCGCCGCAAGCTACTATGCGCGGGGCCTCGAGTTCGCGCGCTGGCTGCCGACCGCGCGCATCATCGGATTTGCGTCCGAGTCGGGCAATCACCGCGGTCTCGATATTGCCTTGCCACGCGATACGCAGCCCCGTCACGAGGTCGAGGATCTGTTTCAGCTCCTCGAGCCCCTGGGGGTGACCGGTGATCCTCCTGCCGCCCGCGTCGTCGCTGAACCCGGTCGTCGCACCCAGGTTCGATCCCTGATCGAGGCCGCCTTTGGGTCGGTCGCGCCCCTGGCCGTACACATAAGCGCCCGGCATCCGACCAATCGCTGGCACGCCGATGGCTACGAGGCGCTCATCCGCGCGCTCACCGCCCAGGGACGCAAAATCCTCCTCCTCTGGTCTCCGGGCGAAGCAAACGACCCGGCGCATCCCGGCGACGACATGCTGGCGCGCCGGATCATGCAGGCCGCAGGGAGCGATGCCCTGCTGGCGCTTCCCACGCGCGACTTGGGGACCTTGATCGCGGCCCTCGAGTCCTGCCGGGGGGCCATCTTGAGCGACGGCGGGGCCATGCATATTGCCGCAGCCCTGCAAAAGCCCCTGGTCTGCTTCTTCGGAAATAGCGACGCCAGGCGCTGGCATCCGTGGCAGTGTCCCCATGTCATCTTGCAACCCGAAAGCCGCAATGTCGGCGACCTTCCTGTCGAGCGGGTCCTCGAGGCCGCGGAGGCGCTCTTTCCGCGAAACCAGGAGACCACGACCCCCTTAGGACGCTACAGGAGCAACGATTCGTAAAGGGTCTCGAGCCGGGCGGCGCTTACCGACCAGTCGAGATTCGCCACGGCGTGGGCCCGGGCGGCCGACCGCAAGGGCGCGAAATCCGCCAGCCGGTCCAAAAAGAGCGACAACGGAAGGCAGATTTTTTATGGTAGCTACAGAAACCCTCTTTCACCGCGCCAATAACATCAACAATGGCTCACTGGCGCCCGCGCGAACCTAGGCTGCTGCCCAGAATCCGCGCGTAGATGGCCTCAAGATGGTGCGCTGAATGGGCCCAATCAAAGAAGGCACACGCAGATTTACGAGCTTCCTCCCGTAACGACACCAAGCGGTCTACATTGGCCAGCGCGTACCGCGTTCGGACCAAGGCCTCACCCATATCGCTGGGGTTGTCCAGAAGAAAACCGGTTACGCCGTCGCTAATAGACTCACGGATTCCGCCGACGCTTGTGCTTATGGTGACGCACCCTGCCGCTAGTGATTCAATCATTGCCATGCCCTGGGGCTCCTCCTTGGACGGCAAAAGCGTCACATCGACAATCCCCAGAACCTGTCCGAGAGCAGCCTGGGGGAGTGGCGGCCAGTCATAAAAGCGACCCGTAAGTGCGAGGTCTTTACGCAGCGCGAGGTGTGCCTGGTAGTCGGAATCGGTCATGGCAGCAGTTTCTGGCCCAATAGACAGGACAACGAGATGAGGATCTTCGAAGAGCAGTGTTCGGGCGACTCCCAGGAAAACATCGAATCCCTTTTCCGTCTGCTTCCTGCCGAAGAAAGCCAGGATCGATCCCCTCTGCGGGAGCCCCAGCCCCGCACGTACCTCGCTCTTCCGTGCCCCTTCCAACGGCTGAAACAGTCCCGTATCAACGCCGTTACGGACGACGCTGACTCGTTCACCCGGGTACCCCTGCGAAATCATAATAGACCGAACGTGCTCTGAAACCGCTATGTAATGATCGGCAATGCCCCGGCGTTCGTTGAAACACTGGTTGGGCACATGAGCGTGGGCGACAATTGGCAGACAGCGCTTGTGCCGCCGCCGGAAGAGCGACACCGGGAACTCCAGTTGGTGCGCATGCAAAATATCAGGCGTCTTATTCCTGCAGAGGGTTACCAAATCCGACAACAGTGGCGTCCAACCTCCTCCGGCGATTTTATGCCATCGTTCCTCGAGTCTGCGGCGCGCATAACGGAAGACCGGAACCCCGCGAATATGTTGCATCCCGGCTGGATGGTGCTCTGAAGGACATGCAATAACGGCGGAAAATCGCTGAAATCGCAAAGACTGATTCCAGGCAACAAGCGCGGGCGAAAATCCGCGAATATCCGGAACGGTCCCATGCGGTACATATACACAGATCGTCTGCTGTGGGGGCGGCGCCTCCGCCTTGGTCTCATCGGTCTTTGGGGTGACACCTGGAATCTTAGTAGCCACAATCTCCGCGCTCTTCGATATATCGGTATATTATCGTACCATACCCGTTCTGTGGAATTGGTAGGTACAGTTCTACGCGTGCTGCTCACCAAGAACTGGTTGGTGCACGCATACACGGTAGCCGCGTTCAGGATCGCGCTCATAACGAACGCGGTTCCGCCGTTGACTGCTCGACTCGCGGCAAACATCACACTGGGGCCGCAGGCCGAGCTTGCAAAGCCGGGTATAGAGGCGTCGCCGCGGTACCCGCTCGACCGGAAACCCGTCCCACTCGGCGGGGCCTACGGGATCGTCCTCGGCGGCCGCCACGAAGTAAGGCGTGCATCGGCGCATCCTCTTGGCGAATTCGCTGGCGACGATCGAGGGAGAAAACCCGCGGCGGTCAGGAATGCCCCCGTGAGGCACGTACACCAGGACCCGTGGATTTCCGGATGACCTCATGGGTACCGGGGGTCTGCCGTCACGACCGCGCGCCGTCCGAGGCTTCGGGAATCGCCGTGGCGGCGGCGAGAAACGCACAAAGGAAGATGAATTGCTCCAGCATGTAGTCCTGCATGTTCGCGTCGACAAGCATGCGCGAGCCCACGTCCAGCAAGACCAGCAGCAAGGCCCGGGCCCAGAAGGCGCTTCGTCCGTTGAGGCGCGCGAAGGTGCCGCGAAGGAGCAGGCCGTACCATAGGTACCACAAGACAAGGCCCGGAAAGCCGACAGCGACAGCGAGGTTTAGCAGACCGTCATTAGTCGACGTTGCCATGCCCGTGCTCGGGCCAAACCTCAGCAATAGCGCCTTTCCGAAAGCGCTCCGGCTATAGCCCAGCCCCAACGGGAAGTCGAGAAGCGACTTGAAGCCCTCCTTGATCCAGGCGATCCGCAGATAATTCGATTGTGCAACAGCGTGGCCATCGGGCAGTAAGGGCAGTGGGGTTCCTGCGTCCAGCCACGCCTGTCGATGCGCGGCGGTATTCCAGGCGATAGGGATCGTCGCGTAAAGCGAATCCCAGCGGTGATCGAAGGCGAGATCCAGACCCACCATGATCATGGCCGCAAGCACGATGCCGGCCACGACAAGGCGACGGCGCAGGGTGAACTGCGCGCGGTGGCGGTAGGCAAAGCGCACGACCAGGAAGCCGGCCAATAGGACGAGATCTATGAGACCGTTGCGCATGGCCTCGAAATACCAGCTCAAGCCGAGGAGGACGAGCGCGGCGGCAAGGGTTGCGCGGCTGACCGGAAGAAAGCGCTCGCCCTCGAGGCGCAGACTCAATTCGGCGACCAGGAGGTCAAGGGTGAGATTGGTCAGATAGTTGCTCTTGTCGGGACCGGCGGTGAGGCCCTTCCATCGGCGCCCCGCAAGGCCGCTCGGCAGCTGCCCGTGGTGGATGATCCACAAGAAGCCTTGGACATCGACGACCAGGGCCTGGACGACAAGGGTCGCGAGGAATGCCCAAAATACCGCCCGCACCGATAAGCCGCCCCGCGACGCGACCACCGCGACCCCGAGGAAGCCCGCCAAGAGGGCGCTTAGCCATTGGCCCTGGATGGCGCCCAAAGCCTCGCGCCAGAAGGGCGTGAAGAAAAGTTCGATGAACAGCCACGCCGTAAAGAGGGCGAGACCCCAGGCGGCAGGACGCCAATCCGCGAAGACCTGGCGGCCCCGCGCGCGGTCCCACCGAAACCCCAGCCAGAGGGCAAGGACGAAGAGGAGAACGTTCCTGAGGGCTATGGTATGGGCAATGGGCCAGATGAAGAAAAGAACCGTGAACAAGGCGAGCACGGTCCAGTTGCTGCGATTTTCCACCACCACTCCTCATGTCCGCCGAACGAAAATACCCGTGAGATGC
>DAIDMD010000064.1 GCA_027449165.1 Acidiferrobacter sp.
CAGACCTTTCGTTTCAAGGTCGTGGCCTCGATCACCCTCGTGCACCTGATCTTGATGTTGACCCTGGTGATCGTGGTGGTCCAGGGCCAGGAGCGGACCATGGACAACGTCCTGCACCGCAACGCCGAGAGCCTGGCGCGCATGGTGGCGATCGCCTCGCGCAACGCGGTGCTGACTGAGAACCTCGGGACCCTCCAGGAGATCGTGCGCTACGCCGTCCACAAGTCGGGCGTGCGCCGGATCCGGACCACCAACGCCCAGAGGGTGGTTCTGGAACGGCGCGGACCCGCCCGGCTCCACGGCCGGTGGCTCACGGTGCGGCACACCATTCGCGTGGGGCGCTATTCGGTCGGTCTTGTCACCTTGAGCCTGTCGCGCGCGGGCGTCTGGCGGCAGATGGCCGCGGCCCGCGACTTGGGGCTCCTTGTGACGCTGCTCGCGCTGGTAGTCGGCGGCGGCGCCGGCTGGCTCTTGTCGCGCCATCTGACCGGCGATCTCGAAGGCCTCATGCACGACGTCCAGCAGCTGGGCGGCGGCCACGACGAGGAGCGCCGCGTCCAGGTCCGCCGGCACAACGAGGTGGGGGTCTTGAGCGAGGCCTTCAACGCCATGCTCGCGCGGTTGGCGCGCGCCAACCGCCAGACCGACATCGAACGCCGCAAGCAGGCCGAATCCGAGCGTCTGGCATGCCTGACCGAGACCGCGGCGGCCATCGTCCACGAGATCCGCAACCCCCTGGCGAGCATCGTAAGCGGCGTCGAGCTCATCGTCGACGACCAGGCGGCCTCGGAGAGCCAACGCCGCGAGTTCGTGACGATCGTGCGCGACGAGTCCCGCCGCCTGAACGCCGTTTTGCAGAATTTCCTGAAGTGGACGCGGCCGGCGGAGACCTTGCGGGAGGAGGGGGACTTGAACGCGGTCGTGGCCCAGGTCGTGGAGATGTATGATCTGACGCTCAACCGCGAGCATCGCCATACCTTTCGGCTGGAGCTTGCCGCAGATCTGGGGCCGGTGTCGTTCGATGCCGACCAGATCCGGCAGGTCGTCTGGAATCTTTTGCTAAACAGCGCGGACGCCATGGAGAATCCTGGTACCATTACCGTGGCGACGTCGGCCGAGGAGGACTGGGTTTATATCAAGGTGGCCGACACCGGGTCCGGCGTCCAGGGCAGTGTGGAGCGCCTGTTCACGCCGTTTTATACGACCAAGGCCGAGGGGACCGGGCTCGGGCTTGCCCTGGTGCGCCGCATCGCCAACGCCCACGGCGGCTGGGTGACCATCACCAATCTGTCCCCCGGGGTCGCGGTCGTATTCGCCATCATGCGGGAGGAGGGCCATGACCGACATACTCTTGGTGGATGACGAGCAGGCGCTCCTGAAGATCCTGGCGCGCACCCTGGAGCGCGCCGGCTACGCGGTCTCGTGCGCGAGTTCGGTCGAAGGGGCCTTGAGCGAGGCTGCGGCCAAGAGCTTCGACATGATGGTCACGGACCTGAAGCTCGCCCACGACGACGACGGTCTCAAGCTCGCGCAGCGGGTGCGCGCGCTGCAGAGCAACATCGGGGTGCTCATCGTCACGGCCTACGCGAGCGTGCCTTCGGCGGTCGAGGCGATGCGCGTCGGTGTCGACGATTATCTGATGAAGCCGGTAGAGACCCAGGAGCTCTTGCTTAGGATCAGCTCCATCCTCGAGCGGCGCCAATTGAAGCGCGAGGTCCAGACCTTGCGCTCGCGGCTGCGGGCCGACCACAAGACGGCCGTGATCGGCGAGGAGACCGGGCTTGCCGGGATCTTCGCCTCGCTCGACCGGGTCGCGCTGTCGGACCTCCCGGTACTCGTTCAGGGTGAGAGCGGGACCGGCAAGGAGCTCGTGGCGCGCGCGGTCCACGACCGGAGCAGTCGCCAGGGCCGCTCCTTCATCGCCGTCAACTGCGCGGCCATGTCCGAGCAGCTCCTGGAAAGCGAGCTCTTCGGCCATGTGCAAGGGGCCTTTACCGGGGCCGACCGCGCCCGCCGCGGGCTCTTCGAGGAGGCCCACAAGGGGACCCTGTTCCTAGACGAGATCGGGGATATCTCGCCCGGGCTCCAGGTCCGGCTCCTGCGCGTCTTGCAGGAGCAGGAGATCCGGCCGGTAGGCGCCAACATCGGGCGCAAGGTCGACGTGCGCATCATAGCCGCCACCCATAGGGATCTTGCCACGCTCGTGCGCGAAGGCGCGTTTCGCGACGATCTCTATTTTCGGCTCAATGTGCTGCCGCTTACCGTACCGCCCTTGCGCAACCGCCGCGACGACATCCCGGAGCTTACGGCCTATTTCGTCGAGCGCTACTGCGCGAAGGCCGGACGCCCGGTGCCGCACATCACCTCCGAGGCCTTGCGCAAGCTCGGCCAGGCGCAGTGGCCCGGGAATGTCCGCGAGCTGCGCAATGTCATCGAGCGCAGTCTGACGCTTTCCGCGGACACCGAGGTGCTGGACGCCGAGGACATCCATTTGGATCAAGGGACGGGGGAGGTCGATCCTTCGCTGTTTGCCCAGATGAAGGATCTCGTGAGCCTGGAGGAGCTGGAGCGGCGCTATCTGGCCTATGTCCTGGAGCGTACGCAAGGCAACCAGGCCAAGGCTGCCGAAATCCTGCAGGTCGGGAAAAACACGGTGTGGCGGCGAGTGCGCGACAGCAAAACCTCCTAGGGCCGGCCGGGGGCCCGATAGGCCAATGCCGGCAACCCGAAGTAGTAACCCTGACCCCAGTCGACCCCCAGGCCGAGGAGGGCATCGGCGGTGTCGGCGTCTTCTATGCCCTCGGCGATGGTCGTGATCCCGAGGTCGTGGCCGAGGCGGGCGATGTCCCGCACGATGGCCGCCATGCGCTTCTCGGACGTGACGCGCTCTACGAGCTGTTTCTCGATCTTCAGGAAGGACACCGGGAAGTCCGCGAGATACAGGAACGACGAGTAGCCGCTCCCGAAGTCGTCGAGTGCCACGCGAAAGCCGTATTCGAGCAGGGGCCCCAGGTGGCGCTTCACCGCCTCGCGGTCGCGGAGCATGGCCCGTTCCGTGATCTCTATGACGAACGGCGTCCCGCAATTCGCGCTCAGATCGCCATTGGGGTCCTGTCCCCGGGCGTCCTTGAGGAGGGTGGCCAGGGAGTGGGCCTGCGCCAGCAGACCCGCCGAGGCGTTCAGGAAATGCAGTATCGGCGCGTCGTGGGCCTTTAGGCGCTCCACGCAGCGGCGCATGGCAAGGCCTATCACGACCTGATCGATGCGCTGCAGCTGACCAAGATGGGCGGCCGCCTCGATAAACCGTTTGGCGTCGAGGACCGCCCCGTCGGGCAGGACGAGCCGCGCCAGCGATTCGTCGGCGACGACCATTCGGTCCTTGAGCGCAACGATGGGCTGAGCCGCCGCCACGATGCGGTCGCGGCCCAGCGCCTCCTCGATCTGCCCGCCCATCAGGAAGATGCTGGGGTTCGAGCCGGCCCGGTGGACCCGGTTGCCACCCTCTTGTTTCGCCTGGTAGAGGGCCGCATCGGCGCGCATCATGAGCTCGGCCGCGGTCGCGCCATCGGAAGGGAAGGACGCGACTCCGATGCTGGCGGTCACGTGCAGTTCACGCCCGCCCACGAGGATCGTCGCCTGGGCCAGCTGTTCGCGGATTCGTTCCATGCTGTAGACGGCGGAGTCCGGGTTGGCGCCGGGCAGCAGGCAGAGGAACTCCTCGCCGCCCCAGCGCCCCACCAGGTCCCCCAGGCGCATCGCGGCCCGCAGGATCTTGGCGGTGTGCACGAGGACCTCATCGCCGACCGCGTGGCCGTAGGTGTCGTTTATGACCTTGAAGTGATCGAGGTCTATGAGCCCGATGCTGTAGGCCGCGGGCGCCCGTCCCGGGACGTGGTGGCGGGCCATGGCGTCTTCGATGACGTTCCGGCGGTAGAGCCCGGTCAGGACGTCGTGGCGCGCCAGATAATTGGCGCGCGATTCCGCTGCCTGGCGGAGCGCTTCCTGATCGAACCCGTCGAGGGCAAACGAGATGTCTTCGGCGATCCGCTTCAAGAGGTGCAGCAGGGCGTCGTCGAAAAATTGGGCCTCGTCCGAAAACACGCACAGGGCGCCGCTCACAAGACCGCCTCGCTTGAAGGGGAACGCGCCGGCCGATAAGGCGGTGAATGCCTCCGGCGGCCGGCCGGGGCCGGGTGGAGGCCGCATGTTGTCTTGCTGCACGACGGCCTCGCCGGCCATGATGGCGCCCTTCGAGAGCGCAAGGACCGCCTCGTCGGGCGGCAGGACCGCGCCCTCCTGGGTATCGGAAAAGGCGGCGGCGATCCGCAGGACGTCGGGGGAGGACTCGATGACGGCGATGCACGCATACCGCAGGTGCCCGTATCCCACGGCCGTGCGGCAAATGCCCTCGAAAAGGGCCCGGGGGGCGGTTCGGCAGGCGACCATCTGGTCGACCTGGCAGAGCGCCGAGTAGAAGTCCGTCACGTGGCGCAGGCGTTTTTCCGACTCCTTGCGTTCGGTGATGTCGTGGCATATGGCGACGTGGTGGGTGATGGCGCCCGAATCGTCCCGCACGACGCTTATCGTAAGCCATAGGGGAAATAGCTCCCCGTTCTTGCGCCGGTCCCAGATCTCCCCCTGCCAATGGCCGCTTTCGAGGATCGAGCGCCAGAGGGCCCTATAGAACGTCTTGTCGTGGCGGCCCGATTGCAGGAGGCTCGGAGGCTGGCCCACGATCTCCGAGGCGCTGTATCCGGTGAGGCGCTCGAAGGCCGCGTTCACCGCGATGATGCGGTTGGCGGCGTTCGTGACGATGATGGCCTGGAGGCTGTTATCGAAGACCGCAGCCGCGAGATTCTCTTTATAGGCGGCCTCGGCGTGCCAACTCATGTCCCGAAGGATGGCGACATACGCGCGATCGCCCCGCCCCTGTACGCTTGCGATGCTGACGTCGGCGAGGAAGGTCTCTCCGCCGCGCCGTTTGAAGTAGGCGCTATAGCACAGGCTGTCGGGCCGCGTGTTGTCGGGATGCGGGCGGATCGGGGCATCGGCGCGCCATGCGCGCAGGCTGGCGCCAAGGAGGGCCGAGGACTCGCAACCCAAGATCCGGCAGGCCTCGTGGTTGGCCGCCTGGATCACGCCCCGGTCATCGAGGACTAAGACGGCATCCGTGCTGAAGGCCAGGAGGAACGCGAGCTTGCTGCGCAGCCCACCATCCCGCTTCGGCATGGACACCCCCTAATGTTTATGTCGTTGTTCCCGGCACGGGCTGTGGAGGCCGGGTCGCCCGCACTCCCGATGCCGCCTAGGCCGTTTCGCGGGATGATGCGTGCGTTTTACTTTCCAGTATAGACAAGCAGCCTGCCCGTGACGCCCTGCCGGGGGAAGGCCGCGGGCGACCCCGCCGCGTGGACGGCGAGCAGGTCTCAGCTTAAAGCCAGGCGCGGGCGGGCCGTTGGGAGTCCGCTTCCCTCTCGGGCCGGAGTCCTTTACAATGCGCGGCACTGGGGCGGTAGCTCAGCTGGGAGAGCGTCGCGTTCGCAATGCGAAGGTCGGGAGTTCGATCCTCCTCCGCTCCACCATTAAATCAAGTACTTACGCGGTGCCTAGACGTTACAGCCGTCGACTTTGCTGTAACGGCGCTGTAACGTGAGAAAACGGGCGAGAGTGTGACCCGGTTCAAGATCACAGGGGGCGCACACGGCGTCGTTTATTCCGCGTAGGGGACCACAAGGCAAAAGGGTCTGGCGGGCGCACCTTCGCCGACGGGGCTACCCAGCCCAAACCAATATCTTCAATGTCAACGGACGCCGAGCCCTGGGCGGGCAAAATCGAGGGCGAAATCGACCGTATATGCACCTCAGGGCCGAGGGCTTGGTGGGGGACGTTGGGGTAAGGCAGTACCGTACCCAGCAAATCACGGCACGGGGTCAGGCAACCCGAACATGAATGTGCTTGCCGAGCGCGTTCGCGGCTGCTTCGATCTGGTCGAGTCTTGAGGCATGGCGCAGATCGAACAGGCGATCGACTTGCGGCATATGCCATCCCAGGCGCCGGGCAAGTTCCGCCTTTTTGATTCCTTGATCGATCATCGCCTGGTATACGCCCAGCTTGGCGCATTCCAGCGCCGATGGTTGCACGGTCTTTTGTCCTGGTGCGGGCCGACTTGCGGCGGGTAGAGGTTTGCGGGCCTCCACATAGAACGACAAGCCCGTTTCCAGCGCGTCAATGGCGTTCAGTAGGGCTTCATCCTCATCGGCGCCGAAAGTGATCGCCTCGGGCACATCGGCAAAAGTAACCAACACGGTGCCATCATCAGGGGTCAAGGTCACGGGGTAGCCAAACATTGTTCTCTCCTTCACTTTAAACCAAGCTGTCGTTTGATCGCGGCTTCCAGTCCCCTGCCAAGCTCGGCGGTCCCGTGCATGGGGAGGATGGATTGCTTGCCGTTAAAAACACTTTCAGATGCGAGCCTTTGCCGGGCTGGAACGTCGCCCCTTGCTGCTCTGGCCATTTCCTCATCTGCTTAGATTTCATGGACAAACTATAACAGATGTGTTGTGTTTGTCAAGTCCGAGGGTGTCTCAGGTATCACTCCTCCCTGTGTCATTTGATGCGCCTCTGGACCTCTTTATATGAGGCTACGCGTAATTGCCCCATAACTCTGCCCGCCGCGCTAGTTGCGCTCCTTCCTGAACGCGATCGCCAATTGCTCCAGGAGCCCGGTGTCCGAAAGCCCCCTCAGATCCTCGTCAGGGCTCCAGACCTTGGCGCGGTCTCGGGCGCGCTTCTCGCGCCGGCGCTCGGCGGGGGGACATGGGCCTTGATCCGCGTGCCAGGGTGATGGGAAGACATGGCCATGGGTCATCGCGGGACGTCAGCCGAGGGATCCGGTGGGGTATTTGACGGATCGAGCACGTTCAGTTTGTTGACGAAGTGCGCGCGGGTTTCCGGATCGTAGTCACTGGGGCGCTCGTCGACGATGCGCAGGGCCAGGCGATAGTGCTCGGCCGCTTGGCGCCGATCGCCGCGCGCCTCGTACACCATCGCCAGCCGTTCGTGGCCGTCGCTGACCTCCGGATAGTCCTCCAGCAACCGGTGCGCCACCTTCTCGGCTTCGTCCAGTTGGCCGGTGCGGATCAGACCGATCACGGAGTTGGAGGCGCGGTCCAGCTCGGATTCGGCCCATACGGCGGCGCCTTCCAGGGCGTGCGCTCGATGGGGAGCGCGGGCCGCGGCGTCCGGCGCCCCCTGAACCGGCGCGCGCGCCCGGGTTTGGGCCTCAGGCCTTTTCAGGCAGCAGTGCTTGTACTTCTTTCCGCTGCCGCAGGGGCGGGGATCGTTACGGCCAATTTTGGCCATGGGCTTGGTGCCGGCGTGGAGAGTGGATAGGCTGCGGCCTGGCCTCGACTACCCGCCAGGACCGCTCATGCACCGGATTGTAGCCAGCATCTCCTCGCTCTCCCAGCACCAGGACACCCTGGCGCACGATCCGGTCG
>DAIDMD010000065.1 GCA_027449165.1 Acidiferrobacter sp.
ACATCCATCTGCAACGACTGAAAGCGGGAGACGGAATCGTGATCGATCCCACCCATAACGAGAAGGCCGCGATGGAGGCCGTGCTGCCCCACCTCGGCGAATACGTCGCCACCATCGGCATGGACCGGCCGCTCTCGGCCTATAGCCGCGCAGAGGTCCTGCAACTGGTCGACGTGGTGCTCACCGCCTACTTCGACAACCTGCGTGAGCTCACGCCCGACGACGTGCCTTTCTGAGGGGTGGCCATGCTCGACTACAACAGCCGTCCCAAGTTCCACGAACGCATCGGCGCCTTCATCGACGAGGCGCTGGCGCGTGAACGTGTCTCGCAAACGCGGCGCCGTTATCTCGGCGCGTCACGGCTCGGCGTCGCCTGCGAGCGCGCCCTGCAGTACGAATACGCCCAGGCCCCGGTCGATCCCGGCCGCGAGCTACCCGGGCGGGTGCTGCGCGTGTTCGAGGTCGGGCATGCCCTCGAGGAGCTGGCGATCCGCTGGCTGCGCCTGGCCGGCTTCGAGCTCTACACGCGCAAGGCCGACGGCGGGCAGTTCGGCTTCTCTGCAGCCTCCGGCCGCATCCAGGGGCATGTCGACGGCATCCTGGCCGCCGGCCCCGGCGCGATCGATCTTGCCTACCCCGCGCTGTGGGAATGCAAGACGATGAACGACAGGTCCTGGCGCGAGACCGTCAAGCACGGGGTAGCGCGGGTGAAACCCGTCTATGCCGCCCAGATCACCGTCTACCAGGCCTACATGGAAAGCGCCGTTCCGGGCATCGTGAGCAATCCCGCGCTGTTCACCGCCATCAACAAGGACAGCGAGGAGATCTGGTTCGAGCTCGTGCCGTTCGACGGCGGGCTCGCGCAGCGCATGTCGGATCGGGCCGTGCGCGTCATCGCCGCCACCGAGGCCGGCGAGCTGCTGCCCCGGCACGCCACCACACCGACCCACTTCGAGTGCAAGTCGTGTCCGTGGCAGGACCGCTGCTGGAGACCGGCTTGATGGCGGAAAACATCGTCTGGCTCGATTACAACGACGCATCTGATCAGGAGACGCATGCGTCATCCGATACCGATGCACTGCGCAGGGGTCTGCTCGATCGCCTGGAGGCGGTCTTGCTCTACCTGTTCCCGCAGGGCCGCATCCGCAGCGGCAAATTCTATGTCGGCGACGTCGACGGCAACCGGGGCAAGAGCCTGGTGGTCGAACTCGAGGGCGAGCGGCGCGGTCTGTGGAAGGACTTCGCCTCCGACGAAGGCGGTGACGTCATCGATCTGTGGGCGTGCTCGCGCGGCCTTTGCGCGCGGCACGACTTTCCCCGGCTCGCGGACGAGATCCGCCGATGGCTCGGGCTCGCGCCACCCATCGGTCGTGGGCCGAAGCCAAGGGATGTCCGCAGCGCCGCGATCGACGATCTCGGCCCTTACACCGCGAAGTGGGATTACCTCACGGCGGACGGCCGGCTCATCGCCTGCGTCTACCGCTACGACCCGCCCACCGGCAAGGAGTACCGCCCGTGGGACGTGCGCGCCCGGATGTGGCGGGCGCCCGATCCGCGTCCGATCTACAACCTGCCGGCAATCTCAAAGTTGCAGGACGTGGTGCTGGTCGAGGGCGAGAAATGCGCCGATGCGCTGATCGCCTGTGGCATTGCGGCCACCACCGCAATGAACGGCGCCCGGGCGCCGGTAGAGAAGACCGACTGGACGCCGCTCTCCGGCAAGCACGTGATCATCTGGCCGGACCGTGACGCCCCGGGCTGGCACTACGCGGAGAACGCCGCCCGTGCCTGCGTGTCGGCGGGCGCGGCGTCGGTCGCCATCCTCGTGCCGCTCACCGACAAGCCCGACAAGTGGGATGCAGCCGACGCCGTGGCCGAAGGCTTCGACTGCGCCGCGTTCATTCGCGGCGGCGAGCGCAGGGTCGTCAAGGCCGCGGCGCCGGTGCTCCCGACCTTCACCCTGGGCATGCTGCTGGACGACGACTCGCCGCTGCCGCCGGATCTCGTCGCACCGCGCGTGCTCACGCCCGGCGGCCTGCTGGTCTTCGGCGGCGCGCCCAAGGTGGGCAAAAGCGATTTCCTGCTGGCCTGGCTCACGCACATGGCGGCGGGCGCGACCTTCCTCGCCATGACGCCGCCGCGTCCGCTACGCGTGTTCTACCTGCAGGCCGAGGTTCAGTACCACTACCTGCGCGAGCGCGTGAAGGAGATACGCCTGCCGCCCAGTCGCCTGGGTTCGGCACGCGCCAACTTCGTCGCCACCCCCCAATTGCGCCTGGTGCTCGATGACGCGGGTCTGGCGCAGGTGATCCCGGCGATCGCGAACGCCTTCGTCGGCGAGCCGCCCGACATCATCGCCATCGATCCGATCCGCAATGTGTTCGACGGCGGCGACGCAGGGGGCGAGAACGACAACGGCGCGATGCTGTTCTTCCTGTCGCAGCGGGTGGAGCGCATTCGCCAGGCAGTGAACCCGGACGCCGGAGTCATCCTCGCCCACCACACCAAGAAGCTCGGCAAGAAGCAGTTCGAGGAGGACCCGTTCCAGGCCTTGGCGGGTGCCGGCAGTCTGCGGGGCTACTACACCACCGGCATGCTGCTGTTTCGTCCCGACGAGACGCGCACCACGCGCCAGCTGATCTTCGAGCTGCGCAACGGCGCGGCCATCCCGTCGATGCACGTGGACAAGATCCACGGCGAGTGGCGCGAGGTGGATGCCAACGAGCGGCTGGTGATGAGGGACTACGGCGAGCGCCTCGATTCGGAGCGGCGGCGCAAGCGCGACGCCATCCTGCAGATCTTGTTCGACGAGGCGGCCCAGGGGCGCTGCTACACAGCCAACCAGTTCGCGGAAAGCTTCGAGGGCAAGGCGGGGCTCGGCGGCGAGCGCACCATCCGCGAGCGCCTCTCCGCACTCTCGACCCAGGGCTACATCAAGTACTTCCGCAACGCGCAGGACTACGGCCTGCCGCCCGCCCGCACCAAGTTCGGCTAGTAGGACCCGACGTTCATGAGGAGAGAAAAGCCCAGGGCCAGGATCATTCCTGTATCCCCACCCCAG
>DAIDMD010000066.1 GCA_027449165.1 Acidiferrobacter sp.
CGCATTGGCGCACGCTTGGGGTGGTTAGTCTCATCCTGGCGGCGGCCGGCTGCGTCCGGCTCCCTCCGCCCCCGCACCCGGCTTCGGCCGCAGGGTGCCAGGTCGGCGTCGCATGGTCCACGGCCTATGCCCGGACCCGGGTTTTGGGGGCACTGGCCCCGGGCCGGGTGCGGGTGCTGCGTTACCGCCTCTCGGTGCACCCGCTGCGCGGCCGGCCATGCGGTTCGCTGGTCCTGACCAAGACACTCGCGCTCCGGCGCGGCGCCGGCGCCCTGCACATCGTCGAGATCCGCAATTTCTACACCCACGGCCGGCTCGTCGCCGACCATCGCGCCTTCATAGGGCACGAGATCGGGACGAGCGGCGTCTATAAGGCGCGCCTGACCCTCCCGATCCCCGCACAGGCCCCGTTCGGCCAGTACGTCGTCGTGAGCCTCCTCTATGCCCACTGGGGCGAAGGACCCCCGATGCTCATTGCCCGGACCGAGGCCCGATTCCTCGTTGGTCCCTAGGCAGGCTGCAGGAGGCGCTCGAGATAGCGGGCGATCAGGTCCACCTCAATATTGACCGGGGCACCGGCCGCAAGCCCCCCGAGGGTGGTGGCCGACAAGGTGTGGGGCACGACCGCGAAATCCGCAACCGCGCCGGCGATGGCGTTGACCGTGAGGCTGACGCCATCCACGCACAACGACCCCTTGCGCGCCACATAACGGGTCAGGGTCTCGGGGATCTCGAGCGCGAGCCTGCGGCCGTCGCCGTCGCGTTCGAGCCGCAAAACGGTGGCGATCCCGTCCACATGTCCCGAGACCAGGTGTCCGCCGAGCGACTCGCCGACCTTGAGGGCGCGCTCGAGATTGACCGGATGTCCGGGCCGCAAGGTCCCCAGGGCCGTGCGCGCCAGGGTCTCCGCCGACAGGTCCGCGGAAAATTCCGCGCCGGACCCCTCCACGAGCGTCAAGCACACGCCGTTGACGGCGATGCTCTCCCCGAGGGTCCACCCGGCCGAGGCCAACACGGGGGCGGACACCGTAAGACGCGCCCCGGTACCGCGCGCGGCGCGGCGCACGATCTCCCCTCGGCCTTGGACCAATCCTGTGAACATGAAACACCCCCTGAAACCCTTAAGGGCCGGTCCCGCCCCGCTCAGCCTTCGGGGGTCAATATCAGCCGCACATCGCGCCCTATCCGGCGCACATCATCATAGCGCCAGGGCCTCGCGCCGGAAAGCGCAGACAGGGTGAAGTCGGCAAGCGGGCGGCCGTTGCCGAGGAGCGCCGGTGCCATGTAGATCCGCAGCTCGTCGACCAACTGCTCTTGCAAGAGGCTTGCAAGCAGGGTCGGGCCGGCCTCGACCAAGAGGTCGTTTACGCCGCGCTCGGCGAGCGCCGCAAGCCCGGCGCGCAGATCGACGCGCCCGGGGGCGCCGCCGACCGCCACCACCTCGGCCCCCGCTGCGCGCAGGATGTCGCCCGCGGGCCCGTCTGCGACCGTGAGGACCACGACACCCCCGGCCCCGGACAAGACCCGGGCGGCGGGCGGTATCGCAAGATCGGATGTGACCACGACGCGCAGCGGTTGGCGGGGTGCGCCGGCGTGCACCGTGAGCCTCGGGTCGTCTTGGCGTACCGTCCCCATGCCGGTCAAGACCGCGCCCGACTCGGCGCGCAGCCGCTGAACGTCGGCCCGCGCCTGCGGCCCCGTGATCCACTGACTCTCGCCGCTTGCCAGGGCCGTCCGCCCGTCGAGCGATATCCCGGCCTTGGCGACCACGAACGGGCGGGACCGCACGACCCGCGAGACGAATCCGCGATTTAAGCGGGCCGCTTCACCCCCCATGAGGCCCACTTCAACGCTAAGGCCCGCGGACCTCAAGATCGCGAGGCCCCGGCCCTTGACGCGCGCATCCGGGTCTTCCATGGCGGCCACGACCCGGGTGACGCCGGCTTCGAGCAGGGCATCGGTGCAAGGCGGCGTGCGGCCGGTATGGCAACAGGGTTCGAGAGTGACGTAGGCAGTCGCCCCGCGTGCGGCCTCCCCGGCCTCGAACAAGGCCAGGCGCTCGGCATGCGGCTCGCCGGCGCGTACGTGGAAACCCTCGCCCACCACGCGACCGCCGCGCACGATCACACAGCCTACGCGGGGGTTGGGATGGGTCGTGGTCAGGCCGCGCCGCGCGAGCTCCAGGGCGCGCGCCATGTAGGCGCTATCCTGGACCGTGGTCACGGCTTCGTGGAGAGATCCGCGACCCCCCGGTCCTCGAGACGCTCCATCTCCTCGCGAAACGCGTTCAGGTCCTGGAAACTGTGGTAGACGGAGGCGAAGCGCACATAGGCGACCTTATCGAGATCGCGCAGCTGCTCCATGACCCATTCGCCGATCTGGCGGCTTGCGATCTCGCGCTCGCCGCTTGCCATGAGCGACCGCCGGACATAGGCGATCACGGCATCGATCTCCGCGGCCTCCACCGGCCGTTTCTGGAGCGCCCGCTGGAGGCCGGCGCGAAGCTTGGCCTCCATGAAGGGCTCGCGACGGCCATCGGTCTTGATGATCTGCGGGAGCCGCAGCTCGGCGTGCTCGAAGGTCGTGAACCGCTCCCGACAGGCCAGGCACTCGCGGCGCCGACGCACGGCGTCCCCCTCGTCTGCGAGGCGGGAGTCTACCACCCGCGTGTCCTCGGCAAAGCAGAAGGGGCAGCGCATGGTCCTAGATCACGACCTCTTCGCCGTAGACCGGGAAGCGGGCACAGAGATTCAAGACCTCCCGACGCACGCGCTCGGCCAAGCCCTCGTCGGTCGGCCGCTCCAGGATATCGCATAGGAAACCGGCCAAGGTGCGCGTCTCGCGCTCCCCGAAACCGCGTGTGGTGATGGCTGGGGTGCCGAGCCGGATGCCGCTCGTCACGAACGGGGACCGGGGATCGTTGGGCACGGCGTTCTTGTTGACCGTTATGTTGGCGCGGCCCAGGGCCTCCTCGGCCTCCTTGCCGGTCACCGGGCGCTCGATGAGGTCCACCAGCATCAGGTGATTATCGGTCCCGCCGGAGACCACCTTGAATCCGCGACCCATGAGCGTATCGGCCATCGCCTGGGCATTCTTCACCACCTGCTGCTGGTAGGTCTGGAACTCCGGCATCAGGGCCTCGGCGAAAGCCACTGCCTTGGCGGCGATGACGTGCATGAGCGGACCGCCCTGGGTGCCCGGGAAGATCAGGCTGTTCAGACGCTTCTCGATCTCGGGATTGGCGCGGGCGAGGATCAACCCCCCGCGCGGACCGCGCAGGGTCTTGTGTGTGGTCGAAGTCGTGACGTCGGCGATGCCCACGGGGCTTGGATAGAGCCCGGCCGCCACGAGCCCCGCCACGTGCGCCATGTCGACGAAGAGATAGGCGCCAACCTCGTCTGCGATCTCCCGAAAACGCGTCCAATCAATGACCCGGGAATAGGCCGAGAAACCGCCTACGATCACCCGCGGCTTGTGCTCGCGCGCGAGCCTTGCGATCTCGTCGTAGTCGATGAGGCCGGTCTTCGGGTCCACGCCATAGCTCACGGCGTTGAAGAGGCGGCCCGAAAAGTTCACCTTGGCCCCGTGCGTCAAATGGCCGCCATGGGCGAGACTCATCCCGAGGATGGTGTCCCCGGGATTGATGAGCGCGAGATAGGTGGCGGCATTGGCCTGGGATCCGGAATGCGGCTGCACGTTGGCGTAATCGGCGCCAAACAAGGCGCGCGCCCGCTCGATGGCCAGGGTCTCGACGATATCCACATACTCGCAGCCCCCGTAGTAGCGCTTCCCGGGGTAGCCCTCCGCGTACTTGTTGGTCAGGCACGACCCCTGAGCCGCCATCACACGCGGGCTCGTGTAGTTTTCCGAGGCGATCAGCTCGATATGATCCTCCTGGCGTGCACGTTCCTTGGTCATCGCGTCCCACAGCGGGCGGTCGATGTCCTTCAAGGTCTTCTCACTAAACATCCGGCTCCTCTTTCCTGGCGGCTGTCGATACCATACGCCATAAGGATACCCGATCTCCGGCCACCGTGCATGACCGGCCGCGCGCCATGGCCCCGCCCGAATGGCGCCGCGCGGCGCGCCTTCCGCCGCCAGGGACGGAACCGGCCGTTCCCTGCCCCGCCCGGGGGCATCGGACGCAAACAATTGCGCCCGCGCCGGGCTGCGGTTATCAGTGATGGTTCTGGGATGCCCCGCGGCGGCGTTCCGCCGACAGATGGGCCCCATACTGGAAGGCACGCTCGAGCAAGAGCGGCGGCAGGATAAAAAGATCGTACACGGCGCTTAGGGTATCGGCGACCCCCGAGACGACGCGCGCGGCCACCCGGAAACCGAAGGCGGCCATGCGCACGAGAGTCTCCACGACGACTCCGGCGATGGTGCGCAGGGCATAGATGAAGGCCTCCAACGGTATCGCCACCAAGGCCATGACGCACGGGAGCACAAAAGCCAGCAGGCCCTCGGCGGCGGTCTGCCACAGCGGAAGACCGGGGATGGCGACACCCTTGATCGCCGGAACGCCTTGCACGGCGCCCTCGCGCACGAACGCCAATATCGCCTGCAGGGCCGCCAGCGCGACCAGCAGACCGATCGCGCCGGCCGCCGCGGTACGGCGCGCGCGCCGCGACAGCACCGCCACGATACCGAAGAGATGGGTCACGTCCAGGGCGTCGAACAGAATGATCCCGGCCACTACCTCGATCGCGATCAGGATGGCGGCGGCGACCTCGGACGCCGGATACCCGGCCAGCGCCAGGCCGCGCCCGATCCCGAGCCAGCGCAACGGCGCGCCGATGAGATGGGCGTTCATAAGCGCACCCCCGGCCGCCACGAGCAACACAAAGCCCGCCGCCAGCAGGCGCGCCACCGCCGAGGTGACGAGCGCGCGATCGATCGGGGGCGCCTGCTCGCACAAGACCTGGTAACGCCCTACTGCCTCGTGGACGCCGAACGCCGACTCCGCCACCCTCGCCAGCCGATTCTCGACGCGCTCCAGGCTCTTTGCGACCACCTGCCACATGAGCTGGGCGCGGGCCAGCGCCCGGTGCCGCTCCGCGACCACTCGGCGCCGCTCCCGCAGCGCCTGCTCGTGCGCGTTCTGCACGAGCGCCTGGAACCCGGTCTGCACCCGCTCGGCCACGGCATCCTCCCCGGCCCTCAGGCGCGCGACGGCGGAGACCGCCTTGGTCCATTCCGGCGAGGGCTGCGGAATCTCCCCGGACCTCTGGAATTCCGCCTCCCATTGCTCGATCTGGCGCAGCAGGGCCTCCTGCAAGGCCGGAAAGCCCTGCACGTCGCGCCGGACGATCTCGTCGAGACGCGCCCATTCGCGCTCGATCTTCAATCCGGCATCGGCCCGGGCCTGGGCCTGCAGAAGGGCGCGATTGCGCCGGTGGATATCGGCGGCGCCGGCGCGCAGGAACCGCGCGGCGAGCCCGAGCGGATGGCGCACAAGCCGCGCGGCGGCGCGCACGCCCCTATGGAAGTTGGGCCGCCCCAGATACAAGACGAGCCACGCCGCGACCACCGCCGAGGCTAGAGGTCCGTCCTGCATCCAATAGGAAATGTCCATACGGCCTACCTCCTGGGGTCAAGACGTAAGGACTCAATACCACAGACGAGCCGCCGCGCCAAGCGGGGCTGACGGAGCGCGCCCGGGACAAGACCGGCGGGCTCAGGGACGCTCGGCAGCGGCCTTGCGCGCCACGAGGTCCTCGCGCTTCAGGCCAAGCCACATGACGATGGGACTTGCCACGAGCACCGACCCATAGGTCCCCACGACGATGCCCACTGTCATCGCCAAGGCAAACCCGAACAGGACCGGCCCCCCCAAAAACAGCATGGACAACACCATCATCTGGGTCAGGAGGTGCGTCATGATGGTCCGCGAAAGTGTGCGCGTAATGGCGCTATCGATGACCTCCGCGGTCGTTCCCGTGCGCATACGCCGGAAATTCTCGCGGATCCGGTCGAATACCACCACCGTATCGTTTACGGAATACCCGAGAACCGCCAGGACCGCGGCCAGAACGGTCAGGGAAAAGCTGATATGAAAAAGCGCGAACACCCCGAGCACGATCACGACGTCATGTATGGTCGCTATGATCGCCCCGACCGCGAACCGCCACTCGAAGCGCAGGGTGAGATAGACCGTGATCCCGATGGCCACGAACAGCAACGCCAACGCCCCCTGATCGGCGAGCTCCGATCCCACCTCGGGGCCCACATACTCGACGCTGCGCAGGCTCGCCCCGGGGTAGCGGGCCGACACCAGGTTCAAGATCCGCACCGCGAGCGCCTTGCTCTTGGTCGCGGACGTCGGCAGCCGGATCAGCACCTTGCTCGCGGTCCCGTAATTCTCCACGCGCGCGTGCCGGTAGTGGTGGGCCACGAGCAGCCGGCGGATCGCCGAAGGCGGGGTCGCCGCCGGGAACTGGACCTCGATCACGGTGCCGCCGGTGAAATCCACGTTCAGGTTGAGGCCGCGCACAACGAGCGCGGCGATCGCGGCCACGAAAAGCACGAGCGACACGAATACCGTGGTGCGCGCATAGCGCATGAACGGCAGATCGCGTTTTATCCGAAAGAATTCCATTAGATCCCTAAGCGCGCCAGACGGCGGCGGCGTCCGTAGACAGCGTTGACGAGCGCCCTTGTGACCAGGATGGCGCTAAAGAGCGAGGTCAGGATACCGAGACACAAGGTGACCGCAAAACCCCGCACCGAACTCGACCCGAGCCAAAAGAGCGCCAGGCCCGCGATCAGCGTGGTCATGTTCGAGTCGACGATGGTCCCCATGGCCTTGTCAAACCCGGTCGCGATCGCCGCCTGCGGCGAGTTCTTGTTGCGCAACTCCTCGCGGATACGCTCGAAAATAAGCACGTTGGCGTCGATCGCCATACCGACGGTCAGGGCGATACCGGCGATGCCGGGCAACGTCAAGGTCGCCTGTAGAACCGAGAGCACCGCCACGAGCAGCACGACGTTGATCGCGAGCGCGGTGGCGGCCATGACCCCGAAGGCGCGGTAATACACCGCCATGAAGACCGAGATCGCGAGGAATCCGAACAAGGTCGCATAGAAGCCGCGCGCGATATTGGCCGCCCCCAGACTCGGCCCCACGGTCCGTTCGGCGATGATGCTGACCGGCGCGGCCAGCGCGCCGGCGCGCAACAATAGGGCGAGGTTGCGGGCCTGCCGGATGCTGCCGATGCCGGTGATCTGGAAGTTGCCGCCCAAGGCCTCGCGGATCACCGGCGCGGTGATCACCTGCTCGATCTTGCGGGTCACCCGGATCCGCCGCCCGTCGGGCCCACGCATCGGCACCCCCTCGTTGTTGCGCTTCAGGTGCGACTGGACCTCCACATACACGACCGCCATGCGCTGGCCGACGTTGCGCCGCGTGACGCGGGCGTTGACCGCGGCGCCGCGGCCGTTCAGCGTGATATTCACCACCGGCTGCCCGCTCTGGGGATCCACGCCGGTCGAGGCATTGGTGATGTCGTCGCCGGAATAGAGGACCCGGTCATACAGCAGGATCGGCTGGTGGTGCCGGTCGTAATAGATCCGCGTCCCCGGAGGGGGCCCGCTGGACATGGCCGCGGCCACACTGTCTTTGCTGTCCACCATATGGATCTCGAGGGTAGCCGTACGCCCCAGGATCTCCTTGGCGCGCGCGATGTCCTCGACGCCCGGCAGCTCGACGACGATGCGCGAATGGCCTTCCTGCTGGATGATCGGGGCCGCGACCCCGAGCTCATTCACGCGGCGGCGCAAGGCCGTAAGATTCTGCTGGAGTGCGTAATGCCGCTTGGCGGCGATCGCCGCGGGCGTCATCACCGCACGCAGGGCGCCATGCGCGCCCGAAACGATCGTAAGATCATTGAACTGCCGCGCCACGAGGCGCCGCGCCCGCTGCGCCTGGGCGCTATCGCGAAACCGCAGACGCAAGATCCCGGCCTTGGTAAGCCGCGCCTCCCGGTAGCGGATATGGTGATGGCGCAGCGCGCGGCGCAGCGCCCGCGCGTCTTCCAAAAGCGCCTTGTGCAAGGCCGCATGCATGTCGACCCGCAAGAGGAAATGGACCCCGCCGCGCAGATCGAGCCCGAGATACATGGGGCGCGCGCCGAGCATCCGCAACCACGACGGGTCGGCCGGCGCGAGCGCAAGCGCCGTATGGAAATCCGGTCCGAGTCTTTGGCCGATCAGGTCGCGGGCCCGCAACTGCACGCCGGCACGGGCAAAACGCACCTGGATCCCTTTGGCGACACGGCTTATGCGCTTGTAGGGCAGCTTGGCGCCGGCCAATATCCGGCGTACCTTGGCCACGGTCGCGCGATCCACCGAGGCGCCGTGCGCGGCCTGGATCTCGACCGCCGGATTGTCGCCGTAGACGTTTGGGAGCGCGTAGATGAGACCCCATACGACGACCAGCCCTATGAGGGCGTTTTTCCACCAAGGGTACTGATTCATCGGCCTATTGCGCCTTCCCGATGGTACCCTTCGGCAACACCAGCTGGACGGAAGACGTCTGAATCTGCACGGATACCCCGGAGGCCACTTCGACCGTCGAGTATTGCGGGCCCACCTGCGTCAGCCGGCCGAGCAGGCCGCCCGCCATAACCACCTCGTCACCGGGGGCCAGGGCCGCGATCATGGCGCGCTGTTCGCGGGCGCGTTTGCTCTGCGGGCGCATGATCAGGAAGTACATAAGGACCACGATCAGGATCAAGGGCAGGAATTGGAACAGGCCCGCGGCCCCCGGCGCGGGCGCGCCGGCGGCAGGCGCCGCGGCCCAGGCATTGCTTATGATATGTAACATGATTTCCCTTTAAGCGACAGTGATGGTGGCCGCCGGTGCGTCTTCCGGGCACTCCCCGAGGGCGCGCGGCGGCCGTTTATGGCGCGTACGATAGAACGAATCGACGAATTCCTCCAGCTTTTCCCCCAAAATGGCCTCCCGCAACCCGGCCATGAGATCTCCGTAATAGGTGAGATTATGCAGCGTGGCAAGCCGCGCGCCGAGCATTTCGCCCGAGCGCTGGAGGTGATGGAGGTAGCTGCGCGTGGTATGCGTACAGGTGTAACAGCGGCATTCGGGGTCGACGGGGCCGAGATCCTGCGCGTAGCCGCTGTTGCGGATCTTCACGACCCCGGTGCGCGTAAAGAGCCAGCCGTTACGGGCATTGCGCGTCGGCAGGACGCAATCGAAGAGGTCGATGCCGGCGCTCACCGCGGTCACGATATCCTCGGGCGTGCCGACCCCCATGAGATAGCGGGGCCGATCGGCCGGCAACAGCGGGGCGCAATGGGCGACCAGCCGGTACATGTCGTCCTTGGGCTCGCCCACGGACAGCCCGCCCAGGGCATAACCGTCGAAACCGATGGCCGAAAGCCCTTCCGCGGAGACCGCGCGCAGATCCTCGTAAAGTCCGCCCTGGACGATCCCGAAGAGCGCGCCGGGCCCGGCGTAGGCGGCCCGACTGCGCTCCGCCCACCGCAGGGACAACTCCATGCTGACGCGCGCCTCGCTGAAACTCGCCGGGTGGGGGGTGCACTCATCGAAGATCATCGCGATATCCGACCGAAGCGCGGCCTGGGCGGCCATGGAGATCTCCGGGGTCAGCATGAGACTGCGCCCGTCGCGGGGTGAGCGAAACGCCACACCCTGTTCGGTGACCTTGCGCAGGGCCGAGAGACTAAAGACCTGGAAGCCGCCCGAGTCCGTGAGGATCGGACCCTGCCAATCCATGAAGCCATGCAGGCCGCCGTGGGCCTCGATCACGGCCAAACCCGGCCTTTCCATGAGGTGAAAGGTATTCCCAAGGACGATGGCGGCCCCCGTGCCCGCGACCTCGGCCGGGCTCATGCCCTTCACCGCCCCATAGGTGCCGACCGGCATGAAAGACGGTGTGGCGACACAGCCATGGACAAGCAACAACCGGCACGCGCGGGCGGACCCGTCACGGGCCAATTCGACGAAAGGGACTGGGGACATCCGCCTACGCTAACGCAAACAGCCGCCCTTTTCCACAGGCGCGCGGCCAATCGCCCCTTGCGGCTCGCGCCGCCGGTGAACCGCCCCCGCCAAACCTAGGCGGCCTTGGCGTACGAGCCGCTCATGGAGAGGCGGCGCGCCACAACAGCATGGCATCGCCGTAGCTGAAAAATCGATAGCGCGCCGCCACTGCCCGGCGATAGGCGTCCATCACCCGGTCGCGGCCCGCGAACGCGCTCACCAGCATGAGCAGGGTGGAGCGCGGCAGATGAAAATTGGTTATAAGTCCTTCGGCCACCCGAAACCGGAAGCCCGGACGAATGAAGAGATCGGTGTCGCCGGCAAACGGCTCGAGGGTCCCGGACCCGGCCGCGGCCTCGAGCGCGCGTACCGTCGTCGTACCGACGGCCACCACCCGCCCCCGCCGCCCCTGGGCCGCCGTCACCGCCGCCACACAGGCCTCGGAAACGATGATCCGCTCGGGGTGCAGCCGCCCTTGTGCCAGGGTCTCGGGGCGGACCGGACGGAATGTGCCGGCCCCGACATGAAGGGTCACGAACGCGGTCTCCACGCCCTGGTCGGCGAGCCGCGCCAGCAGTGCCTCGTCAAAATGCAGACCGGCCGTAGGCGCCGCGACGGCCCCGGGGGCACGGGCGTACACCGTCTGATAGCGAACCCTATCCTCCTCGTTATCGGATCGCCTGATATAGGGCGGCAAAGGGACGTGACCGACCCGCTCGATAAGCCCCATGAGGTCGTCGGCCCCGCTGAAGACCACCTCGGTCAGTTCGCCGGCACGGCCCAGCACGGTCGCACACAGGCCGCCCTCGAACGCAAGCACCTCCCCGACCCGGGGCGACTTGCTCGCGCGCAGGACCACGTGCGCCCGGCCCTTGTCATTCAGGAAACGCTCCAACAGGATCTCCACCCGCCCGCCGGTGGCGCGCCGCCCATAGAGCCGCGCCGGCACCACCCGGGTATCGTTGAAGACCAGCAGATCGCCCGGCCGCACATAATCGCCGAGGTCGGCGAACCGCCGGTCCGCCACCCCCTCGTCGCCCGGGCCTACCACCATGAGGCGGCTCGCGCTGCGCGGCGACACCGGGGCCTGGGCAATCAGTTCTGGCGGGAGGTCGTAGTCGAAGTCGTCAAGAATCATGGCGGGCGGGATTATACGGGAAAGCCGCACGCTGTTGTCCCGGAAGCAAAACCCGCTATACTGCGCGTGCGCCGGGATGGCGGAACTGGCAGACGCGCCGGACTCAAAATCCGGTGGTAGAGATACCGTGTGGGTTCGACCCCCTCTCCCGGCACCAACAAGAACAATGACTTACGTAGGATGTACCTGCACCAAGTTCCGCCTGATTTGGTTTTCTTCTCCAAATTCGCTCCACTAGCCTCAATTTCCACGGCGCCGAATTGACCTAAGGAACGTCACCGACCTCGGTTTAGCGCTGGGGGGGGCACCGGTACCTGCGTTTCCTATCGACAATATGTAGCCATCGGGATACAATCAGAAAGTGATTGAGGTCCACAAAACGGACATCTATATACACTGGCTCGACGGCTTACGCGATGAGCGGGCTGGGCGCGCGTTCTGGCGCGCGTCGAACACCTGCTCACCGGCAATCTGGGGGATGTACAGCCCATAGGCGGAGGTGTATCAGAGCTGCGTATTGATTACGGCCCGGTTATCGGGTGTATTTTGTGCGCCGTGGCCGGGCGCTCGTGATCTTGCTCGCCGGCGGCGACAAGGGATCGCAAAAGGCCGATATTCGCAAAGCCTTGACAGCAAGGAATCTTTCCTCTTAGAGACTTACGGTAGGAGTACGTTACTTATGCCCAAAACCAAGACAAGTCGTTACGATGTGGCCGAACACCTGCGCACCCCAAAAGAGATGGCAGCGTACCTGGAGGCCTGCCTAGAAGAGGCTGATGGTGATGCCGCTTTTATCGCCAAGGCACTCGGCGACATCGCCCGCGCGAAAGGAATGAGCCAGGTTGCGCGGGATGCGGGACTTTCCCGGGAAAGCCTGTACAAGGCGCTCTCCGGAGAGCGCAGCCCAGATTTCAGCACGATCCTGAAGGTCGTCAACGCCCTGGGTATTTCGCTGCATGCGCATGCCTGAGCTCGTACTATCGCGGAGGCGACAGCCGAGCCTGCCTCTGGGCTATCGGCGCAAAAGCGCGCATCGCGCTCAGCACTGCCTCTGCTACATCCGGTCGCGCAGGCGTCGAGAGTTTTTCCAAAGCGTGGCGGCATCGAGCACCATCTCGACCACGCCTTCGACGTGACGACCCACCGGGGCCAGCGCGCCGATATCGACACCGAGTCGGCGGGCGATAGAGGAGCGCACGGAGTCGACACTGACCTGCTCACCCTCGATCTTGCCGGTCTTTATGACGTCCTCCGTCAAGGCTGACAGGCTAGCCTGGTCGCGCACAGCCACACCAGCATCCCCAGCTGCCCCACCAAGACACCTGAGCGCGGCTGACATCGGCCAAGAGTTGAGCCAGGACAGCCAAGGCGAAGCGCCAAGCAGGCCAGTCGCTGGCCTACCAGATGTAGGTATAATCGCCGCAGTTCATGCAGAGATCAAGCGGCCGTCCCGCGGGTGAACCGTGCGCTTTTCTGGCGCACAAGAGGCTCGCCCACAATAACTGGATGGCGCGTCGATGTCCTTGCAGTGGCCGTAGTAGGCCACCTGCAAGGACCTACACCTTCCGCGGACTACGCGCCCTCGCTTCGCCCTGGCGCGCAGCGTATGAAGCGGATCACCGTGTACGCAAGTCATTCGCCGCATTGGATGCGTCGATTGGATGCTCTATTCACCGCATGAGTCTCTGAGCCTGCACGAGGCGGGCGCGACATCAGGCCACATGGGCAGGCGTCGACGAGACGACCGGCTGTACCGCCAACCGCAGGCCCATCGCCTTGAGGATGGCGATCAGGCTGCTCAACGCCGGATTACCCTTCGGAGAGAGCGTACGGTAGAGTTGCGTCGGATTCAGGTGCGCCTGCTCGGCCACCGCCTGCACGCCGCCATACGCCCGGACGAGCTGGCGCAGCACGATCAGCAGCTCAGCCTGATCGCCGTCCTCCAGAATGCCGTTGATGACGTCGAGCGCGAGGGCCGGATCACTGCGATACAGTTCGGCCATCGCCTCGTCATGGGATCTGCTTCTCATTTGTCGGTTCTCTGCTGCCAGTCCCGCCAGTAGTTCACCGCCCGCTCGATGTCCGCGTCCTGCGTGCGCTTGTCGCCGCCGCACAGCAGGAGCACCAGCGCTGGCCCGACTGCGCGTAATAGACCCGGTAGCCCGGTCCCGCGCTTATACGCAGCTCCCACACGCCATCGCGGCAGAATTTGTGGTCGCCGAAGTTGCCCCGCTCGATGCGGGCCACGCGCCGGATGATCCCCACCTTGGCCTGACCGTCGCGCAAGCGACTCAGCCAGTCGATGTAGAGATCCTTCTGCCGGTCGGCTGTCAGATAGTGCTCGATCTGGTGCTTGACCATTCGGCGAGAAGTGCCATGGCGGGGGCATCCTCATCCGGCCCCGCACTATCAATATGGACGGAGCCACGCCATGGTTTTTGTGGCGCGGGAGCCCTGCACGATCCTCAGCTCCATCGCGCCCTCACTCCTCCCCGTCAGCTACCCCTTAGGGCCGACAGCCTATACCGGAATACGCGCCACCGGGTATTGGTATAACGCCCTCGGGCAAGGCGGTCTAGCTGTCGAAAATGCCAGGTCTCGCAACGGGTGCTTCGATATAGCCCCGGGGGCTTGCTATGCCGGGCTACGCGACGGGGTGCCCCGCTGGAATCGCGCCAATCCCGCCGATACGGGCAAATACCCGCTGCGCACACGACGCCGGTCGCGCCCGTAGTAGTCGGTCGGAATCGGATCGCTCCGGGCCTTACACATCGGCCCGGTCCCGGATAGCGTGCTATAGGCCGATGGGGACAATCCGGCTCCTCGTGCGTTCGCGACGCGTCGATCACTCACGAGCATCCTCGCTGTCGTGGCGCCCCTCATCCCGGGTGCCCCATTCCCCATGTAACGGCTGAATCGCCGATCGCATAGACGCTGCGGCTCTTGCAATGTCCCACCGAAACCCCCATATCACTTCAGTCCGGGTGCCAGTTGTCCCTTGCGTTAGGTCGCAGGCATTTCCGCGTAGCAGTGGCTTTTGGCGGCGCGCGGGGAGGTGGGAGCGTGGAACTTCTGAATCGCACGGTGGAGCGCTTCGCAGACCGCAAGGCCGGCGGCCGGGCCCTTGCCAAAAAACTTACCCGATATTCCAAAAGACGCGACGTCGTGATTCTGGCGTTGCCGCGGGGCGGTGTGCCGGTCGCCTACGAGGTCGCCATGGCCCTGAATGCGGAACTCGATGTCCTTGTGGTGCGCAAGCTCGGTGTCCCCGGTCATCCCGAGTTTGCCATGGGCGCGCTCGTTTCAGGCGGCGCGATATACCGCAATGAGGACGTCATCCGGGCCACGGGCGTTACGCCGCAGCAATTTCGCGCCGTCGTGTCCCTTGAACAAAAAGAACTGGCGCGCCGCGAAGTTCTGTACCGAGGAAATCGGGCGCCGGTGACGGTCGAGGGCCGCGTCGTCATCCTGGTCGATGACGGAATCGCCACCGGCGCCTCCATGTATGCGGCCGTTTCGGCGTTGCGATCGAGCGGGCCCGCCCGCAT
Organism: Acidiferrobacter sp.; assembly: GCA_027449165.1. Taxonomy (GTDB): domain Bacteria; phylum Pseudomonadota; class Gammaproteobacteria; order Acidiferrobacterales; family Acidiferrobacteraceae; genus Acidiferrobacter. Next base: position 14,711 of record DAIDMD010000066.1, read on the forward strand.
CGTGGTCGCGGTCCCGGTTGCGCCCCCCGATGCCGCGGAGTCTCTGGGGGCAGCGGTGGATGAGTTTGTCGCCGCCATCACCCCATCGCCTTTCTACGCAGTGGGCCAGTTCTATGATCATTTCGAACAGACCGGCGATGACGAGGTTCGGGATCTTCTCGCCAGCGCGCGCAGCAGAAGGTTGACATGAACTCGGTCCACACACCGTTTCTCGCCGTCAAGGAGTTGGCGAAACGGCTCGACGAATCCGACCGGGATTATGATCATCTACTCGCGGAAGCCGCGGACCGACGGTTCGTACTGCTCGGGGAAGCGACCCACGGGACTCGGGAATTCTACCGCATGCGGGCGGCGATAACGCGCCGGCTGATCGCCGAGCAGGATATCGACGCGGTGGCGGTAGAGGGCGATTGGCCGGACGTCTGGCGGGTGAACAGGTTTGTACAGGGTGACGGGAGCGATGATGCCGAATCCGCGCTGGGTGATTTCGCACGCTTCCCGCTGTGGATGTGGCGCAACCAGGAGGTGCTGAATTTCATCATCTGGCTGCGATCCCACAATGACGCGCTGCCCGCCTCTCGGCGAATAGGCGTCTATGGCCTCGACCTGTACAGTCTGTACCGTTCCGCAGACGCCGTGATCCGCTATTTCGAACAGACGGACCCGGAGCAGGCGGAAATCGCGCGGCAATCCTACGCCGTGTTGGACCATGTCCGCGATCCTCAGGCTTACGGCTTCGAGGCGGCATTCGGCCTGCGCCCCAGTGGGCGCGCCGGAGCCGTCGCGCAGTTGGTGCGGCTGCGCAATGATGCCTCGGATCACATATCTCGTACCGGACTTGCGGCGATGGACGAACGCTTTTTTGCCGAGCGCAACGCCGCGGTGGTCGTGAACGCCGAGGCCTATTACCGCGGCATGTTCGGCCAACGCACTAATACCTGGAATCTACGCGACTCCCATATGCTCGACACCTTGCTCGCGTTGTCGGGCTACCGCATGCGCCGCGGCGGTACGGGCCGCGTGGTCGTTTGGGCCCACAATTCCCATCTCGGGGACGCCCGCGCCACGGAATCGCACAGACGGGGCGAATGGAATCTCGGACAATTGTTGCGCGAACGAGTCGGCAGGCAGGCATTGCTCGTCGGGTTCACCACCTACACAGGCTATGTATCCGCCGCCTCCCAGTGGGACGGGGACGTGGAACACAAATGGGTTCGCCCGGCGATGAGCGACAGTTACGAGTATCTTTTCCACAGTTCCCGCATGGACCGGTTCTTCCTTCCCCTGGCCGGAGAGGCGGCGGAGCCCCTGCGCGAAGTCATGCTGGAGCGGGCCATTGGCGTGATCTACCTGCCGCAAAGCGAGCGGGTCAGTCATTACTTTGCCGCCTCTCTTGCCGACCAATTTGACGCCGTGTTTCATGTCGACGAGACCGCGGCGCTCGAGCCCCTGGACGTCCCTGCCCATTGGCATGAGCGGGAACGAGCAGGGTCGGTCGTGTAACGGGCAGCGGATCGAGGGCAGAGATTATGGTGCAGACACAAAGCGCTCACGTTGTCATTCCTTCTCAAGAGGCCCTCCTGGAAGGCGTTCTCACCATACCCCGGGGGGCGCGGGGCATCGTTGTATTTGCGCACGGCAGCGGCAGCAGCCGGTTCAGCAGCCGCAACCGGAAGGTCGCAGACTTGATGGGCGCATCGGGCCTCGCCGTCCTGTTGTTCGATCTCCTTACCGCCAAAGAGCATACGCGGGATTCGCTGACCTCGGAATATCGCTTCGATATTCCGCTGCTTGCCGGGCGTCTCGCGGACACGATCGATTGGCTGGGACGCGAGACGATTACGCAGGCACTGGATATCGGCTTGTTCGGGGCCAGTACCGGAGCCGCGGCCGCGCTGATCGCCGCGGCCGCCCGCCCCGATCAGGTCCATGCGGTCGTCTCCCGCGGCGGACGGCCGGATCTCGCCGACGAGGCATTGGGCGCCGTGCGCGCCCCTACGCTGCTTATCGTCGGAGAACGCGATGCGCAGGTCCTGGAACTGAACCATCAGGCGGCCAAGAGGCTGGGGGCAATCCATCGGCTTGCGATCGTGCCGGGGGCGACACATCTTTTCGAGGAGCCGGGCGCGCTGGAGCGCGTCGCAGAGCTTGCCGCTCAATGGTTCTTGCTGTATTTGGGCCGCCGCGACGGGTCCTCCGATACAGACGGCCAGTGACGTTCCGGCGCGTTCCGGGGACCGCCCACGCGAACCCCCCCCCCGAAAGGGGCCGCGGACAGGCCTGGGGCGACGGCCGACGGCGGTCGGCCACACACAGCAAACGGTTCGGCCCATCGAGCCGCCCATGCGCCGGTCCCCTTCCCAGGCCCGTTCCGGCCCCAACGTTGTTCGGATGGTCTCCTTGCGCGCGCGATGCCTTATGGAACGACGCCGCAGGGAGCACCCTACTGCCGCCTCGCCACGGCCTCTTGGCAGAGTTGCGTCATGGGTCCCCGCCTACTATGATCAAAGCGTAAGGAGATGGCATGCCTCCTCGAACCGCCCGCCTTGGGTTGATGATGCCTATGCAGCCCCCTGGGAAGGAGGAAGGCAGGCATGCCCGCAGGTACCGACGCGCCATGCGATTTCCGTGTTCGCGCCATCGCCGTAAGTTGCCTCGACACCCCTCGACATAGCCGGCGCCTATACGCGAGAAGCCCCGGCGCGCGCGTCAGCCTGCCTCGCCATCGTTCCCGACCGACACATCGCGGCCTTCCGGCCGGTTGCGTGGGCGCGTTCGCGGAGTCCACGGATGCGCACCCGGTTCCGTTCCGCGACACCCGGGCGCCCGACCTTCCGGCACATGCCGATTCCCGATGCGTCCGCCTGGCGCCGGCCCGCGCCGCGACTCTCGCCTCTGCCGCCTCCAGTCGGGCCGTGCGCCGCCTCGATGCGCGGCGTTACCGCGACGGCCCATTTACGGCATCCCGTCGCCCCTTTACCGGGGGGCCGGCGCGCGACCGCCCCTGGCCCTCCCATGCCCCATGGGCTGCGGCCACGCCTCACCCCAAACCGCACCGAGATCCGCTCCCGCCGCCAGCCCCCGGCGTGGTCCGCAGGGGCGCCCGGATGGCCGCCCAACCCTCGCGTTGCGCACGATATCTGGCCGACCGGCTTGGCCGTCTCCCGTCCCGCCCATCCGCGCCTTTGATTGAAGGGACGGCGTCCATTGGCAAACCCCTGAAAGGTTGCGCGTAGATGACGGGCGACAATTCCACGGCCACATTGCATGCCCCGCAAGGGGCCGTCTACTCGGCGGCACGAGTCCTCGACCAATGCCTGGACCATATCTCCGGCATTCCCGGTGTTGCCCCCGAGCCGATTTCCGAGTGGCGGGCCAAACTCTCTGGCCAGACGCTCAACCTTGTCGTCCTGGGCCAATTCAAGCGGGGAAAGACCAGCGTGATCAATGCGCTGATCGGCACCGAGCTGTTACCGGTCGGCGTCATACCCCTCACATCGGCGACGACGATTCTCTCCTACGGCGACCGAATCAACATCCAAGTGATATACGATGACGGCAGGCGGGAGGCCATCGAACCCGCGTCCCTGGCCGACTATGTCACCGAGAAGGGCAACCCCCGAAATTCCCGGGGCGTTCGCGAAGTCTCGATCGAACACCCTTCCCCATGGCTTCAAGGGGGGCTGCGTCTCGTGGATACCCCGGGAATCGGTTCCGTCCACCGCCACAACACCGACGCTACGTACGGTTTTCTGCCCAAGGCCGATGCCGTACTCCTTGTGCTATCCGTCGACCAACCGATCAGCCAGGAGGAATGCGACTTTCTCAAGACTATCCGGGAATACGCGTCGAAGATCTTTGTGCTCGTCAACAAGATCGACGTATTGACGGCGGCGGAACTGGACGAGTCGATGGCGTTTATTCGCAGAACCATTACCGATGCCATAGGCACCGACCCAAACCTGTTCCCGATCTCCGCGCGGCATGCCCTGCGGGAGCGCCGCGACGGCGTTGTGCAAGGCGCGCGCAACAGCGGATTTCCGGCGCTTTGCCAAGCCCTGGACTCGTTTCTTGGGCAGGGGAAGCAGGATGTCCTGGCCGCGTCGGTTGCGCGTGGCTTGGCGCGCATGCTTTCCCATATTCAGGCCCGTACGGAAATCGAGCTTAAGTCACTTGATACCCCCCTTACTGAACTCCAGCAGAAGATCCAGGCCTTCGAGGCCAAGAAGAAGGCCATTATTCAGGATCGCGACGATTATGTGCTCCTCCTGGGAGGCGAATCCCGGCGCCTGATCGGGCGCGTCATTGATGATGCGGGCGGGGCCTTCCAGAACGACCTGATACGTCAGATAGACGCCGATGTCGCGCGCCTCTATCGGGACAACCGCAGGCTGCCGGCACGGGCCCTCTACGAGACGCTTCAGCAGCATGTCGTCACCGAGATCCGTCGCGCCTACGATGCGCGAGTCCGCCAGACCGAAGAGGCGGTCGCGGAGGCCTTTAAGACCCAGTGCGCCCGGTTTTCCACGAGGCTGAACGCGCTCGGGGATGAATTGTTCCGGTTTTCGTCGGACCTATTCAGCGTTCGCTTCGACGCTGTCCAAGCAGAATCGTCGTGGAATCTCGAATCGCGGTTCTCTTACAAGTTTTGGCATGAGTCGGCGGGGCTCACGATTCTGATTTCCTCGTTCATGCTGAATCTGCCAACGGGGATTTCCGGCCCATGGATATTGAATACTATAAAACGCTTTCTCAGGGAACACGTCGAATCCCACGAAGGGGGAATGCGGTATGACCTCACGCAACGGCTCGACAAGAGCTTGCATGACTTCCTTACGGTGCTTCGTGACCGGTTCGATGCCACGATTGCCGCCGTAGAGCAAGCCGTAAATAAGGGCCGGGGTCTGCGGCAAGCCGGGGAACGGCAAATCTCGGACACGCGGCGCGACATCTTGCAGAGGCTGGATGTATTGAACGATATTCGCGGCACGCTGGAAGAGGTACTCCAATCCCTGGGGGTCGGCCTTTGAGGCGCCCGTTTTGCGTGTCGTTGCGACTCGGCGCCCGGATAAACGGCCCGGGCCGTAATACCGGCACCGCGCCAACGCCCTTTCGCGGGGCGGCTTGCGACCGGGATGATGGCGACGCCGCGATCCTCGATAGACGCAAAGAAGGCGGAGACGGGCCCCGATGAATCGGCATCCGGATGGCGGCGGGAAATCGATCCCCCCCGAATACGGGCATTCGGGGAAAATCGCAGGCGCCGTACAGCCGGCCCGGTCCATGCGGGGCGCCATGGGGCGATTCCGATCGACCCTGGCCACGCGCCTGCAGCATGGCGAACATCTCATCCTGTACGGGCCAAGGGGAAGCGGCAAGTCGACGCTCTTGGCCGAGCTGCATGCGCACCTTACGGATTGTGGCACTCCGTGCGCACGTTCGTCCACCACCGCAAGGCTTGAGGACATGACGTCCGCCTTTGTCCGCGCATACCCCGAGGTGGCGACTGCCTATGTCACGCGACGCAGGGCGCGGGCACGCCTGAGATTGGCCGCCGAGCAACGAGCCGGCGTACTGCTCCTAGACCACGTCACTTCCGTTGGCACCGCCATGCTTGGATCCATTCACCGCCTGCGCGGGGGCTTGGCCGGCATCCTGATGGCCGTCGACGTGGACGGAGAACGCGAACGACTGGCGCTTCGCGAGCGGCGCCTGGGCATGCCCCTGCTGTCCATGCCGCCGCTATCGGCAAGACGGTTGCGCGCGCTGTTTCGGATGCACTGCGCAAACCTCGACCTGCCGGCCGCCACGCCCCTTCAGGAGCGCCAGATCGTGCGCGCCGCCCGAGGCCGGCCAGGCTGGGTCGTCCAATGCGCCCGACTCATCGCCCAAGACCGGTACTGGCGCGACCAAACGCTTTACGCCTCGGTGCTGTGCCTCGACACCGAAATCGCACTGCAACTCGGCCCGCACAGCCTTCCCCCACTCTCGCAACCACGATGAGCGAGCGGCACCCGGACCGGCCGCGGCCGCAACGGCGCCCCCGCGCCTCACCCGGCACATGAGGCCGGTCGCCGCAAGCCCCCCTGCCGGCGCACGCCCGCCGTCGGGCGCGAACTTGCCCCTTACCGTCGAGCGGGGGTCCATGCGAAAAGCGCTCCGGCCCCCAGTCCGGTGAGGACCGCGGCGTAGATAAAGCCGCTCGCCAGGGAAACATGGGTCCACAACAGCCCGACCGCAAGACTGCTTGCCAGATCCCCGACGCCGGTGACGGCGCCCAAGACCCCGTAGCCTGTCGCGCGCAAGGGCGCCGGTAGAAGCTCGGCCGCGAGCGCGCCCTCCATCGTGTCCACGATGGCGATGTACAAGCCACCAAGGGCAAAAAGCGGCGGCAAGGCGAGTATGCTTGCGCCGAAGGCCAAAAAGCCGATGCACATCAGCACAAACAACAGATATCCCATCGCCAACACCGTCCGCTTGCCAAGCCGCTCGCTCAGGAGCCCGGCGGGGTAGGAACCCATGGCATAGGTCAGATTGAAGAGTACGTAAAGCCCGATCGCCCAGGTATCGGCGCGCGGTGTGCCTAACGTGGGGGCCAGTCGCATCTGCACATACAAGATGAGCAGCATGGGGCCGAAATTCCCCAAGCCGAACACGCCCGATGCCGCCATGAAGCTGAGGAATTCCCGCGGCAGTCTACCGAGGCTTTGGCGGAAACCCCAACCATGTCCGGGCCGCGGGGAAACCTCCCGTATCACAAAAACCACGATCAGGATGGTTATGCCGCCCGAGAACAGCGACACCAGAAAAATCTCCCGGTAGTCCCAACCTATCGTCAGCAGACCGAGTGCGATAGCAGGTCCGAGTATGGCGCCCACGGTGTCGGCGGCGCGGTGCAGCCCGAAGGCGCGCCCAAAATAGGCCGGGGGCACGCTGTCGGCGAGCATGGCATCCCGCACCGGGCCCCGCATGCCGCGCCCAATCCAGGCCACCACGCGAATGCCCAGGACCGCAAGCCAGCTCGTGGCGGCGGCCATGACCCCCTTGATGGCGGTCAGCGCATAGCCGATGAGCAGGAAGCGCTTGCGCTGCCCGATGCGTTCGCTGTAATGGGGGAGCCAGACCTTGGCGAGGCTCGCGAACAAATCGCTCACGCCCTCGACGAGGCCAACGGCCGCCGCGCTCCCCCGAGGGTCACGATGAAAAACGGCATGACCGACGTCACCATCTCGTACCCCATGTCCGAAAACAGGCTCAAGAGGGCAATGGCGGCGACGTTCCGGCTGAGCCACCGATTAGATCGCGCGCCTTGATCCCGGTAGCCGGTTCTGGCCATTGATTCCCTCCCGCCATCGCGTTTTCGAATCGTCACTTCCGGGCGCCAGAGACCGCACCTCGGATCGCATGGGCCCGATGATCCCCGGCCAGCCATTCCGAAACGTGGCGCGCCTGCATCGCCGCGCCGGCCCCATTTGCAGCGCGCACAACCCCCATTGCCCTATCTCTGAGGATGCCAAAGGGCGCAGTCTACCGGACTGAGGGCGGTTTTGGCTTCGCGGTCCATTCGCGAGCGATAGCGGCCTCGGGGCGCAGACCATCTCGGCCCCAGGGTTCGGGGCGAGGATTCACGAATCGATCCCGGATATTCGACGCCCATCGATTCTCGTCAATGGCGCGATCATTTCGCGGAACGTCCCGGCCATTAGCGAGCGCGCGTAAGTTTCGCCGCGATATCCGACGCCGGCAGCGGTTTGCAAAAATAATATCCTTGATACTGATCGCAGCCCTGATCGCGCAAGGAAAGCCGCTGCGCGTCGGTTTCCACGCCTTCGGCGATGACTGTCATCTGGAGGCTGTGAGCCATACCAATAATCGCCGCCACTACGGCACTATCCTTGCCGCCCATGGCGACGTCACGCACAAACGACTGGTCGATCTTGAGGATGCTCACCGGCAGGCGCTTTAGATAACTCAGGCTCGAGTAACCCGTCCCGAAATCGTCAATGGCGATCCGCAGGCCCATGGCGTGCAATACGCGTAGCGTCTCTATGGCCATGTTGACGTTCTCCATGACCATGGTCTCGGTAATTTCGAGCGTGATGTAGCGTGGCTCAACGCCCGACTCTTCCAGGATACGCCTAACGGTGGCGGCGAGCCGGCTGTCGCGAAACTGGCGGGCCGAGAGATTGATCGCAATGGGCGGGACCTCGAGACCGGCCGCAGTCCATGCCTGCCGCTGGGCGCATGCGGAGGCCACGACCCATTCCCCGATCGGCACGATCAAGCCGGTTTCCTCGGCCAAGGAGATGAAGTGCGACGGGGCGAGCAGACCGAGGGTAGGATGCTGCCAGCGCACCAGGGCCTCGAGACCCACCACAACCCCGGACGCGAGGTCGACCACCGGTTGGTAGTGAAGCCGGAACTCGGCGCGCCCCAAGGCCTGGTGCAAATCCGTGCCGAGGGATTGTTTTTTCACTACATCCCGATTCATTTCCGAGGTAAAAAACAAGCGGGTGTTGCCGCCCATTTCCTTGGCTCGATACATGGCGATGTCGCAGTTCTTCAATAAGGTGTCGCGGTCTTGGCCGTCGTCCGGGAAAATCGCGATGCCCATGCTCGCGCCGACATAGAGAATGTCGCCTTGGATTTCGTAGGGTGCGATGAGGCTTGCGAGCAACTTGTGGGTCACCATTTCGATGGCCTCGACATCCGCAAGACCGGTCAGGACCACGACAAATTCGTCCCCCCCTTGACGCGCCACGGTGTCCGTGGCGCGCAGGCTGTCGGTCAGCCTTTGTCCTACGGCCTTCAACATCAGATCCCCAGTCGCATGCCCCAGGGAATCGTTAATGGTCTTAAAACCATCCAGGTCCAGAAAGAGGAGCGCCACGCGATTTTGGGCGCGACGCGCCTGGATCAAGGCCTGCTCGAGCCGATCCGCCAGCAACAGACGGTTCGGCAGACCCGTCAGGGCATCGTGAGTCGCCAGATCCAGGGCGTGCTGAGCCTCTGCCCTCTCCTCGGTGATATCCCGGATGGCGGCGATAAAAAGGCGCGCGGTCCCGGCGTAGACCTCGCGAATCTTGATTTCCAAAGGGAAGGTCTCGCCGTTGCGGCGTACGCCCGTAAGCTCCCGGGTCACCCCGAGAACCGTAGATTTACCGGTCTCGCGATAATGTCTCAGATAGTCGTCATGCCGACTGCGGTGCGGCTCGGGCATGAGTGCGCTCACATTCTTTCCGACGATCTCGTGCGCCGCGTACCCAAAGAGCTGCTCGGCGGCGGCGTTAAAGGTGTCGATCACGCCTTGCTCGTCTATGACCACAATACCGTCGGCCACATGCGCCAAAAGGGCCTGGGTCCGGGCCTCGCTCGCGCGCAATCGGCCGTTGGCCGCCCGCGTCACCTCCTCTGCCTCGGTGCGTTTGCGCAGGAGCGGCGTCACCAGACTGCGCATCATGAGCATGCCCGTCAGGAGCAAGACCAAAAGAAGCCCCCCGACCTCTCGAAGCCGCTCGGTCACTTCGCGAAAGAGCTCGGATTGGCGGATCTTCAGGACCATTCCAAGCCCCGTCCCCCCTACCGGGGTATAGGCCGCGACGACCGGGTGCCAGTGGTAATCCCGCGCCACAACAAGGCCCGATCGTCCCGCCAGGGCCCAATGCATGGGCAGGGGCCGACCATTCATGAATTGCGGCAGCACCCCGGGGACGTCCTGCGGGCGGAGGATGTCGGGGAGGCAGCGCATATCCCTCGTGCCCTGGGAGGCGCAGATTGCGAGATCCGCCGTAGGCCCAAGCGCCGCGACCACCGGGGCAATACGGCTCATGAACAACAGCGGCGCCTGGGTTATGACATAGCCCAGGCGCCGCCCGCCATCGGTGACCGGGGCCAGGACTTCGAGCAGGGGGCGGCGCTGCCACAGCAAAAACGCCTCTTGGGGGGCCATAAAGGGGACAATAAAGTCCGGGATCCGGAGAGGCCCCGCCCGGACCAGGATCTGGCCATTTCTGTTCACGAACTCGACGGCCGAAAACCCCAGGGGCAGGAACGAGCGCGCGATCCGCTGCAAATCGGACCGCGCCGGAGTGTCGTCCGGACGCCCATCGACGGCTCTGAGGCTGTCGATCACAAAGGGCCGGGTGGCCACGGTAACGCTTTGGCGAATCCTGCCACGAATCTCCTGGGTAAAGACGCGCGCGTCATCCTGCAGCAGGGCGCCCAGGTTCCTTTTCAGGATGGACTCGGCCTCGCGGCGCATCACGAGATAGGTGGAAACGCCCGCGGCCACCGTCAGGACCGCCAGAATGACCCCGCCGATCACGCTGATCCGCAGATCCTCTCCGCCTTGCCTCATAAGGCCCGCCTCGCGATGCGTCACCCCGTTGGGGATCCGTCAGACCCGGCATCCATGCATAGGCCGACGCCCGCCTTCGTCGATCGCCTATGCAAAATTGGACTTCCCTTTGATTATAGCGTCCCGATATGAGCGGCAGCCGATGCCAAACATGCCGACGTGCGACACCTGGGCGTGCGCCAGGATCCGTCGGCCAGTCGGAGACGCAGACCCTCGAATAAGGACCCTTGCCGCCCAAGATACCGAGCCCAACCCAAGGCCGCGCCTTCGACGCGATCAGCCCGGGAGGGCAGACCGTGCGCCTCCAGACCCATCAGTCCCGCGATGTCCCGCGTCTGGCGGCTGCCAAACCGACCCGGGTTTGCCGGCGCGGGCGAATGTCGGAACAGCCGCGCGGGTACACGCGGATCGCAGCCGGATCACTGCGGCCAAGGCCGGGATCGGCTGGTGCCAGACCTTGACCGGGGCCGGCCTAGGGCCACGTCCGTTCGTCGTCGGCAATGCAGCACCTCTCGCGTCGCCCAGAATACTTCCGCTATCCGGCCGCCTGGCCGGTCCCGTGCCGGCCGGGGATCCCGCCCACCGCGGGCCGGACAACCGTCCGCATCCGGCCAGCCCGGCCTCGGCGCGGGGTAAACCGGCCCCGAGGGCATGGTCATGACCCGAGGGCGGGGGCCGGAAAGCGTCTGGTGCCCCCCCTTTGGTATATAAGTTTATGCTGAAAAACACTAGCGCCCCCTTGTCACGGGGCGTATACTTTCCGACCCAATCGCCGCCCTTTTGCGATCCCTTCGAACCCTACGTTCGATACGCAATCCTAAGGCACGACGAGTAGCCAGGGCATAACCTTCGCGGATTGGCGGACGTGACCTTGTTGGCTGGCCCTGGGCGCAAGCCACGGTTCGCTGCAACGCGCGCCGAAGGGGCCCCCTGCGGTTTTGACTTTGAGAGGACCATTACGTGGAATCTCGGTTTCCCCACCCATACATCAGTTCGCATCCGCAATGGCGCTGGTTCATTCTCGTCACGGTCCTGATCGGGGCCTCGATGTCGGCGCTGGACGTCAGCATCGTGAACGTCGCCCTGCCGACCCTGCAAGGGGACTTCAAGGTCAATCTCGCGGTCATCGAGTGGGTGGCGATGGCCTACATGCTCACCCTCACCATATTCCTCCCGCTCTTCGGACGCCTGGCCGACATCTTCGGGCGCACCAAGATGTACAACACCGGTTTCGTGGTCTTCACGGTCGGTTCGGCGCTGTGCGGACTCGCCTCCTCGGCCGGCTTCCTGGTCGGTGCCCGCATCCTGCAGGCGATCGGTGCCGGCCTGCTTCAGGCCAATTCGGTGGCGCTCATCACCGCGGCGTTCCCCGCCAAGGAGCGGGGACGCGCCATCGGCATTCAGGGGGCCGTGCAGGCCATCGCCATGTCGATCGGCCCGTTCGTCGGCGGCATCCTGATCTCGGCGGTCAGCTGGCGGGCCATCTTTTATGTCAACGTCCCCATCGGGATCATAGGCACGTTCGCCGCCCTCTACTGTCTGCCGGCGGCCGAGCGGTCGGGCCGGCGCGAGAAGATCGACTACCTCGGCACCACCCTGTTCGCCACCGGCCTCGCCTTTTTGGTGCTGGCCGTCAACGAAGGTGAGACCGTGGGCTGGACTGCGCCCCTCATCCTGACCTACTTCGTGCTGGCCGCAGTCCTGCTCGGGGCCTTTGTCATCACCGAGACGCACGTCGAGCACCCGATGATCGACCTTGCGCTCTTCAAGCGCTACGCCTTCTGGGCCGGCAACCTGACCGGGCTTCTATCCTATTACGTCTTGTTTGCCGTGCTCTTCTTGATGCCCTTCTATCTCGAGAAGATCGCCGGCTACAGCCCAGCGGTGACAGGTTCGATCCTGACACCGATCCCGCTCGCCATGGCGATCGTGGCCCCGTTCGCCGGCCACATCTCCGACAAGTACGGCTCGCGGCTCATGACCATGTGGGGCATGGCGGTGTGCGCGCTCGGGACCCTGCTTTTGGTCTTCACCGGCCGCGCCCCCAACTTGGTGCTGCTGATCGGCGAGCTCGTAGTCCTCGGGGTGGGCATGGGCCTTTTCACGCCGCCCAACAACTCCTCCATCATGGGGTCGGTCCCGAAGGAGCGCCTTGGGGTCGCAGGCGGCATCCTGAACATGATGCGGGCCCTCGGGCTCATCTTCGGCGTCGATATCTCGGGCGTGATCTTCACCTCCATCGAGCATGGCTATATCGTGAAGCACGGCTTTAAGGTGACGGACTTCAAGGCCCTCCCGATCGGGCTGCGTCAAGAGGCCTTCCTGCACGGGTTCATCCCGGTCATGATCACCCTGCTCGCGATCAACGTCGTCGCCGGCCTGCTGTCGGCGGCCAAGAAAAACCAGGTACACCAGGGCCCGATCGAACACGCCGAACCGATCGACCTCATGTAACACGGGCCCCGGCGGGGCCGTCTCGGGGCAGGATGGCGCATCCTGCCCCCTTTTTTTGCCCGGCGGGGGGCGCATCACGCCGCTTCTTTGCGGCAAAGACCGGGGAGGCGCAGCACGCCGCGACCGGGACCGGCCGGAGACGGGATCTTGCGGCATTTCCCGGGCGGCATTGGGGCCGGGGCGCCGGCCCCTCGCCGCTCCGGATGCGACGTTCCGAAACGGCCGCTTGGACGGGGAGACCGGACCGCGGCTTAGCCCGCGGCCTGCATGGGGATGGAGTGGCTGCTGCGCACGATGCGGTTGGATGCGTCGACATAGATGAGGCGCGGCCTCATCTCCCGGGCCTCGCGCTCCTCATAGACCCCGAAGGCGCAGATGATGATGAGATCGCCGACATTGGCCTTATGGGCCGCGGCGCCGTTTACGGAGATGAGGCCCGAGGCGGGCTCGCCGCGGATGGCGTAGGTGCTGAAGCGCTCGCCGTTGCGGACGTTGAACACCTCGATCCGCTCGTACTCGCGAATGCCCGCGGCATCCAACAAGACGGCGTCGATCGCCACCGACCCTTCGTAATCGATCTCGACCCGGGTCACGCGCACCCGGTGCAATTTGGCATGGAGTAAGGTTCTCTGCATCGAGCTATTATCCGGCTTTCGGGCATTGCTGCCAATGCCCGCGGTCGACCCGCCCTTACCGGCGAAATTCCCGATTGTCGATGAGCCGGGTGCGCCCCAGGTGCGCGGCGGCCAGAATGACGAGGTCGGAGTCGGCGGGCGTCGGCGGCGCCAGGTCGACGGCCCGCCGCACGGCGACATAATCCGGCACGAAACCCAGGGCCTTCAAACGCTCCCTGCCGGCGGCCTCCACGTCCTCCGGGGCCGCACCCGCGGCGACCTGCGCCGCGCCCTGCGTCAGGGTCTCATAGAGACCGGGGGCGCGGGCGCGCTCCGCGGCCGTCAGGTAGGCGTTGCGCGTGCTCAAGGCGAGCCCGTCGGCCTCGCGCACGGTGTCGATGCCGACCACGGTGACCGGCAGGCCGAGGTCGGCCACCATGCGTGCCACGATCCGCCACTGTTGGTAATCCTTCTTGCCCATATAGCAGGCCTGCGGGCGCACGAGGCCGAAGAGGCGCGCCACGACCGTCGTCACCCCCGCGAAATGGCCGGGCCGGTAGCGCCCGCACAGATCCTCGGACAACCCCGGCACCCGGACCTGGGTCTGGAGATCCCGGCCGCGCGGGTAGATCGCGTCATCGGCCGGCAGGAACGCGGCATCGGCCCCGGCCTGGGCCAGCCTGACACAGTCGGCCCCCGCGGTGCCATTGAGAATGACGAACAGATACCTCAAAATTCCCCATTGGCAACTGAGTATATTTCATTGAACCGCACGGGTTTAGATAGATATTACAATTTCACAGATTCAGTAGGGCAGAACTGGA
>DAIDMD010000067.1 GCA_027449165.1 Acidiferrobacter sp.
CAGGGTAGTGTTGTCGTAACGCCCGCCCCCGGCCTGCGAGGCCCTCGTGACATAGGCCTCGTAGAGCTGCCGACGCAGCGCGCGGTCCTGGGCGTAGGTCATGACCGGCACATAGCTTGGGGCCTGCAACGTAAGCAGGAAGCCGTCGCGCCCCCGCCTCTGCGCCTCGGCGCGCGCCTGCGCGAGCACCGAGGCCGGAATGCCCTGCAGCCGCGCCTCATCCTCTATGATCAGACTGAAGGTGTCGGTGGCGTCCAGGACGTTCTGCTCGAAGCGGCTCGTAAGCTCGGAGAGCTTCTCCTGGACGGCCTTGAAACGGGCCTTGGGCGCCTCCGGCAGGGCCACCCCCGATAACCGCATGTCGCGCAAGGCGTTCGTGACGACCTTCCGGCGGGCCTCGCTCAGATCCTGAAAACCCGGCCCCTCGGCGACCGCCTGGTAGGCGCGGTAGACACGTTCGTCTTGCGCGTAGCCGGTTTGATAGCTCGTAAGGCGGCTCAACCCGGCGTTATAGGCCTCGCGCAGCGGGGCGCTATCGGCCACGGCGTTCAGGTGGGCGATGGGTGACCAGAAGCGCTTAAGACGCGTCTCGGCCGCCTCGAGCGGCCCCACCGCGTCGTCCCAACCGGACCCCGGGGCGTGCGACAGGCGCCCCTCCACGAGATCGCGCGTGGACGCGAGCATGGCATCGAGCGCCGGCGTCACATGCCTGGGTTCGATCTGCCCGAATCTCGGGAGGCCCTCCAGGACCAGCAGGGGATTGTCGTTTGCCATCGGCGTTCCGGGGACTCCTCTTGCCTCGAACATTCGGGCCTCTACTCTATCACGGCGCCCGGTCCCGGTCCGTTCCGGGGGCGCAGGGCGGCCGCATCGGCGGGCTAGACCTGGTCGATCTCGGCCCGCAAGCGGCTTAGCACGGGCGCGGTGGGCGGGCGCACGCCATGCCACACAAAAAACGACTCCGCGGCCTGCTCGACCAGCATGCCCAATCCGTCGGCGACCTGGCGGGCGCCATGGGCGCGGGCGTACGACAGAAAGGCCCGGGCCTTGGGGCCATACATGAGATCGTAGGCGGCAGCGCCCGCAAACAACCCAGCGGGCAGCGCCGGCAAGCCCCCGGACAGCCCGGCGGCCGTGGCATTGATCACGAGATCGAAGGGCCCGTCCGCGCACCCGGCGCTGGCGACCACCGCCCGCGGATCCGCGCACGCCGCGACCAGCGCCTCGGCACGCCCCGGGGTACGGTTGAAGACGACGAGGGCGGCGATGCCGGCATCCAGCAGAGGACCGGCGATACCCTGGGCCGCGCCCCCCGCCCCCGCCAGGAACACGCGGCGATCGCGCAGGGGCCAGCCGCAATTGACGGTGAGGTCGCAGACGAGGCCGGCGCCGTCGGTGTTGTCGCCAGCCCAGCCCCCGTCCTCCCGCGACAGGGTATTGACCGCCCGCGCGCGGCGCGCTCGCGCCGATAGGCGCGCGGCGAGCGCGAAGGCCTCGCCCTTCAGGGGAACGGTGATGTTGGCCCCCTGCCCGCCGTCGGCCGCCAAGGCCGACAGGGCCGCCGCGAGCTGCCCGGGAGGCACCTCGCGGCGCTCGTAGCGCACGGCGCGGCCGGTCAGCGCGGCGAAGGCCTCGTGGATGCGCGGCGACAGGCTATGGCCGACGGGGTAACCCAGGACGGCGTAGAGGCTCATGGCGCGAGAAGATAGCCGAGAAAGGCGGCATAGAGAAGGCCGCCCGTCACCATATGGTAGGGACGGATCACCGCCGCGCGGTGGACGCGCAGCCGCAGGATGCCGGCCCCCGCGATCGCCGTCAGCATGGCGGCGAGCAGCAAAGGGGTCGGACGCCACGGGGTCAGGGTCAGCCCCAGGGCCGGCAGCAGGCTCCCCTGAAACACGAGCGCGCCGGTGATGTTGCCGAACGCCAGCGTGTCCTGGCGGCGCCTCACCCACAGGACGCTATTGATCTTCTCCGGCAGCTCGGTGGCGATCGGCGCGATGATCAAGGCCAGCACGAGCACCGGCACGCCCAGGAGACGGCCGAGATCTTCGAGGCCCGCCACGAACCCCTGGGCGCCGGCAAGGATGCCGGCAAGGCCCAGCGCCAATTGCAGGTAGCGCAGGCCCGGCAGCCGCGCAAGCACATGGCGCGCCATATGCAGGCGCTCGGTCGCGGTGGTCTCGTGACCGGCCGCGACGAGCGTCTTCGAGGCGCGCACGGTCAGGGTCACATACGCGATATACCCGGCCACCAAAACCACCGCCAGAATCCGCCGCGGCAGACCCTCGGGAAGGAAGAGCCCCGCCAGGGCCAGCACGAAACATCCGAGGAACCAGTCGAGATCGCGCCGCAGACCGCCGCGCTCGGGCGCGAGCACGGCACGAGGGCCGCGGCTCTGCCAGGCCGCGGCCCCCATCACGCCGAGCGTGAGCGTAGAGAGCATGAGCGGCGCGCCCAACACCGCGCCCACCGCCAGATGCTCTCCGGCGCCACGGTGCAGGGACGCGAGCAGCGGCACGGCGGTCTCGGGCAGGGCGGTGCCGACCGCCGCCAGGAGCGAGCCGGTCACGCCCTCCGATACCCCGAACGCCGCCCCTACGTGCTCGATCGCGTTCGTGAAGAGCTCGGACCCGGCCAGGATCACGGGCAGCGCCACAAGCAGGATGGCGAGGGCGATCATGGCGCGCCCGTCAATGCGGCGCGTCGAGGGCCTTCTCCATCCCCGGGGGCACGGTCTCGGCAAACGAGCCCCGTGTGCTGATGCCGGCCAGCCAGCGGGCAAGCCGCGGGTGGCGGCTGCGCCAATCGTGCGGGTAGCGGAAGTCGATGTATTCCAGGGCCAGGCCCAGTCCGAGGTCGGCCAAGGTGAAGCGCTCCCCCACGAGGTAGGCGGTGCCCTTCTCGGTCCGATCCGCCCAGGCGAGCGCGCGGGCGACCTTTTCCTCCTGACGGGCGATAAAGGCCCCGGACCTCTCGGCGGCGGGCCGCCGATCCTCGAGCAGACGCGCGACGACGGCATCGACGATCCCGGTGCCGAGTGTGTTCCAGAGCAGGACGCGCAGGCGCTCGGGGCCCGCGGCCGGGATCAGGCGCTCGGGCGTAAGACCGTCGATATACTCGATCAGCAGCGCCGAGTCGAACAGGACCTGGCCGTCGTCGGTCTCCAGGACCGGGACCTTGCCGAGCGGATTGAGATCCGCGATGCGGTTGCCGGCGTCGTGCGGGCTCTCCTGGATCCATTCGAAGCGGATGCTCTTCTCGCGCAGGGCGATGCGAACCTTGCGCACATAAGGCGACGTGGCGTGACCATAGAGCTTCACAGTGATCTCCCGAGATAGGCGGCGACAAGGCCCGCGAAGACGCTGCCGCCGAACCAGTTGTTGTTGAGAAAGGCCCGAAAACAATCGACGGGCCGGCGCGCATACAACAGACGCTGTTCGTAGAGGGCGAAGCCCAAGGCGAGCGCCAAGCCGCCATCGTACACCGGACCCAGATGCGCCATGACCCCGACGCCATACAAAAACCCCAGGGCGACCGCGTGGCTTATCGCCACCATGATACGGTCCCACCGCCCGAACAGGATGGCGGTCGACTTGACGCCGATCTTGCGGTCGTCATCGCGGTCGGCCATGGCGTAGGCCGTATCGTAGGCGACCGTCCAGGCGATGTTGGCGGCGAAGAGCACCCAGGCCACGGGTGGGATGCGGCCGGTCTCGGCGGCAAAGGCCATGGGGATGCCCCACCCGAAGGCCAGGCCCAGATAGACCTGCGGAAGGTGCGTGAAGCGCTTGAAGAAGGGATAGGAGGCCGCCAGCGCGACCGCCACCAGCGAGAGCTCGACCGTAAAGAGATTGAGCCAGCGCGTCAGCCCGGCGGCGAGAAGGCACAGAACCCCGAACAGCACGAGCGCCTCCCGGGGACTCACCTCTCCCGAGGCGATCGGCCGGTCGCGGGTGCGCCAAACGTGCGGATCGAAGTCGCGATCCGCGTAATCGTTGATGACGCAGCCCGCCGACCGCATGATCAGTACGCCCGCCACGAACACGCCGACCAGAGCCGGCGCCGGGCGCCCGTCGCCCGCAAGCCACAGCGCCCAGAGCGTGGGCCACAACAACAGCAGGCTGCCGATCGGCCGATGCAGCCGCATGAGCCGCATGTAGGCCCAGAACCGATCCCGTCCCCTTATCAAAGACCACTCGCCCATCGCTTGCCATCCGATCTTGGGAAAAATCACCGGCCGCGGCGCCATGACCGATCCGGGCTTCCGGCATTGTAACGCACCGCGGCAACCCTATAGAGCCGCAGAGCCGCGCTAGGCCGAGCCCAACTCATGGCGGTCGCGCAGCCAGCGTTTGCGCAGACCGAGGAGAAGCCCCGAATCGCCCTGAACCAAGGCCCTGGCGGCCTTGGCGACCGCCGGCAGCAGGGCCTCGTCGCGGACCAGGTCGGCCACGCGAAACCCCGGGAGTCCGGTCTGGCGGGACCCAAAGACCTCGCCGGCGCCGCGCAATTCCAGATCGCGCCGGGCGATCAGGAAGCCGTCGTCGGTGGCGCGCAGGCAGGCGATCCGCGCGCGCGCCATCTCGCCGAGCGGCGGCTTGTAGAGCAGCACGCAGTGGCCGGGCAGGCCCCCGCGCCCGATCCGGCCGCGCAGTTGATGGAGTTGGGCAAGCCCCAGGCGCTCGGCGTTCTCGATGACGAGCAAGCTCGCGCTCGGGACGTCGACACCGACCTCGATCACCGTTGTCGCGACCAGGACCTGGACCGGTCCGCGCGCGAAGTCCTCCATGGCCCGATCCTTGTCGGCCGCCTTCATGCGTCCATGGATGAGGCCCACGGACACGCCCGGGAGGGCGCGGGCCAGCTCCCCATGGAGGATGCCGGCCGCCTTCAGATCGCTCTCGCCTTCTTCGATGAGAGGACAAACCCAATAGGCCTTGGCGCCGGTAAGGCAGGCCGCCCGCACGCGCGCCACGACCTCGTCGCGACGGGTCTGGGCGAGCGCCACCGTCGTGACCGGGGCGCGCCCTGGCGGCCGCTCGTCGAGTATCGATAGATCGAGATCCGCATATACGCTCTGCGCGAGGGTGCGCGGGATGGGGGTGGCGCTCATGGCAAGCAGATGCGCCCGCCGCGCGCCGGCCGCGCCCTTCGCGGTCAGGGCTTGGCGCTCATGCACGCCGAAGCGATGCTGCTCGTCGATGACCACCAGGCCGAGCCGTTCGAAGCCCACCGCCTCCTGGAACATCGCCTGGGTCCCGACCACGAGGCGCGTCTCCGGGTCGCGGGCCCGGGCGCGCCGGGTCTTGCCGCCCGCCCCGAGCCGCATGAGTCCGAGCGGCTCTATGCCCAACGGCCGTAGCCACCCGCCGAAGGTATCCATGTGCTGGCGCGCCAGCAGTTCGGTCGGGGCCATGACCGCGACCTGGAAGCCCGCCTCGATGACGAGCAGCGCGGCGGCCGCCGCCACCAGGGTCTTGCCGGAACCGACATCGCCTTGCAACACGCGGCGCATGGGCCGGCCCCGCTCGAGGTCCCGGCGGATCTCCGCGATCACGGCCTGCTGCGCGGCGGTCGGCGCAAACGGCAGGGCGCCCAGAAACTCCGCGAGCAGCCGCCCCGCGACGCGGCATTTGGGGCCGGCCGACCGGCCGGGCACATGGCGCAGCGTCAGGAGGTGCGCATGATGGGTCACGAGTTCCTCGAAGGCCAGGACTCCACGGGCCGGGCCGAGATCGCACCCGGGCGGCGGGCCATGCAGCAGCCGCAAGGCCTCGGCAAGCGACGGCCCGGGCGGCCGCAGCGGCCCGGGGAGATACTCCACGAGGTCCGGCAGCGCGAGCGCCAGGGCGGCGCGGACTGCGCGGCGCAAGACCTTGGCGCTCAGGCCGTCGGTGGTGGGGTAGACCGGCGTCAGCGCCGCCTCCCGCAAGGATCCCTCGCCCGAACAGCGGTATTCCGGATGAACCATCTCCGGACCCTGGAGACCCAGACGCAGCTCGCCGTAGAGGCTCACGCGCACCCCGGCGCCGAGTCTACGGCGCTGGGCGGGCGTGAAATGAAAAAACCGCACGCCCAGGCGCCCGCTGTCGTCCGCCACCTCCAGCCACAAGGACGGGCGCGAGCGGCCGACCACGGCGCAGGCCACGATCTCGCCCTCCACCAGGGCCGACTGCCCAATCCCCGCCCGGCGTATCGGCGTGACCGCGGTGCGGTCTTCGTAACGCGAGGGCAGATGGAACAACAGGTCGCCCACGGTGCGGATCTCGAGGCGCGCGAGCCTTTCGGCAAGCGCCGGCCCGATGCCCGAAAGCGCGGTGACCGGGCGCTCCCACGGGAGCGATGCGGCCGCGCTAGCCGAGATCGAGGATGGCATCCATCTCGACTAACGCGTCACGCGGCAAGGCCGCGACGCCGATCGCCGAGCGCGCCGGGTAGGGGGGCTTGAAACGCTCGGCCATCGCCTCGTTCACCAACGGAAAATGCCCGAGGTCGGTGAGAAATACCGAGAGCTTGACGACATGGCGCAGCTCGGCCCCGGCGGCGCGGACCACCGCCTCCAGGTTGTCGAAGACCCGCGCGATCTGGGCGCGCGCATCCCCCGGCACGATCGTCATGGTCGCGGGATCGAGCGGTATCTGTCCGGACAGGAACACGAGCGACCCCGACCGCAGCGCCTGCGAGTAAGTCCCGATGGCGCGCGGCGCGGCATCCGTCTCTATGACACGAAAAGGCATGGCTATCCTCGTTTGCGATTGATCCGGACCACCGCCTCCTGGGAACGGATCCGGCGTATGATGCGCGCAAGGTGCACGCGGTTGTGGACCTCGATCACGAAGTCCATGGCGGTGTCCTGGCCGTCGCGCTCGTCGATCGAGACGGTGTCGATGTTGGCGTCCATCTCGGACATGGCGGCGGCCACGGTCGCCAATACCCCCCGGCGGTTCTTGACCTCCACGCGGATGGCCACGGGCCAGGCCCCCTCTATGTCGCTCTCCCACTGGATATCGATCCACTTCTCCGGATGCTTGCGATACTCCGCGACATTCGGGCAATCCTCGGTATGCACCGTGATTCCGCGGCCGGCGGTGAGAAAACCCAGAACCGGATCGCCGGGGATGGGCCGGCAGCACTTGGCGTAATTGACCACCGCGCCCTCGGTCCCGCGGATCGCGATCGAGCCGGGCGCGCGCGACGGGACCAGCGGGGGGGTCGGCACGTCCGGCAGGAGCTGGCGCGCCACCACCGCCGCGATGCGGGTCCCGAGCCCTATGTCGGCCAACACGTCCTGCCAGGTCTTCATCCGCAGGGTGGCGAGCAGCGCGGTCTTCGCCTCCTCGCTGACCTCGCCGGTGAATCCGAGCGACTGCAGGGCCTTTGCCAGAAAGCGTTCGCCCAGGCTGATGGCCTCGTCGCGGCGCAGGTTCTTCAGATAATTGCGGATGTGGGCGCGGGCCTTGCCGGTCACGACCGAGTTGAGCCAGGAGGGGTGCGGGGCGCTATAGGCCGAGGTGATGACCTCGACATGGTCGCCGTTGCGCAAGACGGTGCGCATCGGAACCAGTTGGTGGTTGATGCGCGCGCCCGCGCAGCGCTTGCCGATGTCGGTATGGACCTCGTAGGCGAAATCGATGACCGTCGCGCCGCGCGGCAGCTTCTTGATGTCGCCATTGGGGGTGAAGACGTACACCTCGTCGGGGAACAGGTCGATCTTCAGGTGCTCGAGGAACTCCTGGGGGTTGCCGGCCTGTTGCTGGGTCTCCATGAGGCCCTGCAGCCACTGCAGGGCGCGCTTTTGCATGCCGACGTCGCCGGTCTTGTAGAGCCAGTGGGCCGCGACCCCGTTCTCGGCGACCCGATGCATGTCCTCGGTGCGGATCTGCACCTCGATCGAGACCCCGAACGGCCCGAACACGACGGTATGGAGGGATTGGTAGCCGTTGGTCTTGGGTATGGCGATGTAGTCCTTGAACCGGCCGGGGATGGGCTTGTAGAGATTGTGGATCACGCCCAGCACCCGATAGCAGGTATCGACCTTGTCGACGACGACGCGAAACGCGAGCAGATCGTAGACCTGCTCGAAGGACAGGCCCTTTTGGCGCATCTTGCTATAGATGCCGTAGAGGTTCTTCTCGCGCCCGGAGACGTCGCCCGGGAGACCCTCGCGCCGCAGCTGCTCGGTGATGGCGACCCGTACCTTGTCGACCAGGGCCTTGCGGTTGCCATGACGCTTGCGGACCGCCTCCTGCAAGATGCGATAGCGCAGGGGATACAGGATGCCGAACGCCAGATCCTCCAGCTCGACCGACCAGTTGTGGAGCCCCAGCCGGTTGGCGATCGGCGCGTAGATGTCGAGGGTCTCGCGGGCGATCGCCTTCTGCCGCGCCGGCGACAGGACCCGGATGGTGCGCATGTTGTGGAGGCGATCGGCGAGCTTTATGAGCACGACGCGGATGTCGCGCGCCATCGCGAGCAGCATCTTGCGGAAGTTCTCGGCCTGCTCTTCTTCCTTGTTCTCGAACTCTATCTGGCCGATCTTGCTGACGCCGTCGACGAGGTCGGCCGCCTCCTGGCCGAACTGGGCGATGATCTCGTCCTTGCGCCGTCCGGTGTCCTCGATGACGTCGTGCAGGATGGCCGCGGCAAGGCAGGTGGCGTCGAGGCGCAACCCGGCGAGCAGCCGGGCGACCTCCAGGGGATGGTAGATATAAGGCTCGCCGCTCCGGCGCTTCTGGCCCTCATGGGCCTCCGCGCCGAACAAGTAGGCGCGGTAGATCAACGCGACCTCGTCGCGCCCGAGGTAGCCCTCGAGCAAGGCGAGCAGATCGCTTATATGAAACGATATGGCGCCCGGGCCCACTCCCTCAGGGGGAGGGGCTTGCGCCGGCGTCGCCACCCGTTCCGAGGGATAAGATGGCATCGTCGTCGGCCTCCAGACCGGCCTCCGGATTATCGTCCAAAATGGCGCTGGTCACGTAGCCTTCGGCGATCTCGCGGAGGGCCAAAACGGTCGGCTTGTCGTTTTCGCGCGGCACGCACGGCTCCGCGCCCAGGGCCAGCTGCCGGGCCCGGCGGGCCGCCACCAGAACCAGCTGAAAGCGGTTCTCGACGTGCTCCAGGCAATCTTCAACGGTGATGCGGGCCATAATGCGTTCCTCGTAGTCAAGAGTGAGAGTCTAGCAAATCGCCTTATGCGCGGGTAGGAGGAGTCGCGCGCCGCGGCCGGCCGGACCGGCGATCCCGCCGGCGGCCTTGGCGCCGGTCCGGCGGCGGTCGCCATACCTCATGCCGGCCGGTCCGGGTCCGATCCGAAGAGGCCGTGACCGCCGGGGCCGTCTCGCCGACCCGGCGCCCGGACGCACCGTTGCCCTGCGGGTTCCCCGGCCTGCGGCCGCGACAGGGCCCGCCTTGAGCGGGTCGGGGTGCCGCGGCCCGAAGACCCGATCCGCCCGCGCGATCAGGCAAAGGCGCCGGGGTCGTAGCGCAGGGGCCGGCGCACGCGCCCCTCGGCGATCAGGGTCTTCAGATCCGCCAGCGCCTCGTCGAACTCGTCGTTCACGATGATATGGTCGAACTCGCCGGCATGGGCGATCTCGGCGCGGGCCTTGGCCATGCGCTCGGCGATCACCGATTCGTCGTCCTGGCCCCGCCCTCGCAGGCGCGCCTCGAGGGCGTCCAGCGACGGCGGCAGGATAAAGACCGACAGGGCCTGGGGCCATAACGCCTTGATCCGCCGGGCCCCCTGCCAGTCGATGTCGAGGATCACATGACGACCCTCCCGCAGCAGGGCCTCGACCGCCGCGCGGGTCGTGCCGTAACGATTCCCAAAGACTTGCGCATGCTCGAGAAAGGCCTGCTCCGCGACCAGGCGATCGAACGTCGCGTGATCCACGAAATGGTAATGGACGCCGTCCTGCTCGCCCGGACGCGGCGCCCGCGTCGTATGAGAGACCGAGATCCCGAAACGGGGGTCGGCGGCCAGGGCCTTGGCGAGACTGCTCTTGCCGGCGCCGCTCGGGGCCGACAGGATGACCAAACGGGGATCGCTATTCAATGTTCTGCACCTGTTCGCGCATCTGCTCTATGAGGACCTTGAGGCCGACCGCGCCGCTCGAGACCCGCGCCGACGACGACTTCGAGGCCACGGTGTTGGCCTCGCGGTTCAGTTCCTGCATCAGGAAGTCGAGGCGCCGGCCCACGGGCCCGGCCTCTTCCAGGACCGAGCGGGCCTCGGCGATATGAACCGCCAGCCGCTCGACCTCTTCCTCGATGTCGCTGCGCTGCGCCGCAAGGGCCACCTCCTGCTCCAGCCGCCCGGGATCCAACGGCGGCGCGAGCCCCTCCACGCGCGCGCGCAGCCGCTCGCGGAACGATACCAGACCTTCGGCCACGAGCGCGCGCAAGGCGCCCGCCCCGGCCTCCATGAGGTTTAGCTTCTCGCGCAGGCCCTGCGCCAGACGCGCGCCCTCGCGCTGCCTATGTTCGACAAGGGCGTCGAGCGCGCGCTCGCAGGCCTCGATCACGGGCCCGTCCGGGACCGGGCCGGGATGCGCAAGGACGACCCCGGGCCAGCGCAGGACATCGGCGACGGCAAGCGGCGCGAGCCCGGGGTGGGCAGCACGTATCGCCTCGGCCGCATGCACGACCTCGGCCGCCAGACGCGAGTCGACAAGGAGCCCGGCCTCGGCCGCCGCCTTGCGCCATACCACCTGGCAGTCGACCTTGCCGCGCGCGAGCGCAGCCGAGATCCGCTCACGGACCGCGCCCTCCAGCGTGCCAAGACCCTCCGGCAGGCGGACCGACACCTCCAGGTAGCGATGGTTGACCGAGCGCATCTCGCACAGCGCATCGCCCGACCCGGCGTGGACCTGCGCGCGCGCAAAGGCGGTCATGCTCTTAACAGGGGCCGTCATGGCCGCCATACTAACCGAAAATCGCGGGGTGCCGGTACCGGCACCCGCCCTCCGAACTGATTTTTGGGAGGTTTTCGGCTATTGTGTGGGGGATCCATGCGCAAACAACCGACCCCACTGGCCCAGGGCTACGTCCTGAAGGGCTATCGCATCGAAAAGACCCTCGGCGGAGGAGGGTTCAGCTCGGTCTATCTCGCGACCGAGCTTGCGACCGGGACCGAGGCGGTGATCAAGGAGTTCCTCCCGGTGAGCCAGGCCTACCGCGGCCCCGACGGCCGGGTGGAGCCTCTTTCGGAGGAAACCGCGCCGCTCTTTGCCTCCGGCATCAAGCGGTTCTTCGACGAGGCCGCGGCGCTCGCCAAATTGCGCCACCCCAACATCGTGCAGGTCACCAACTTCTTTCGTGCGCACAACACGGCCTACATGGTCATGCATTATGAGGTCGGCCGGGACCTGCGCTGGTACATCAAGCGCCACCCGGGGGGCTTGAGCGAGAAGTTTCTGCGGACCGTCTTCCCGCCGCTGCTGGCGGGCCTCGACGAACTGCACACCCGGGGACTGCTGCATCTCGACATCAAGCCGGCCAATATCCTGCTGCGCCCGGGGGGCAACCCCTTGCTGCTGGACTTCGGCGCGGCGCAAAGGACCATGGAGCGCCCCGCCGGCATGCGGACGCTGACCGCGGGGTTCGCACCGATCGAGCAGCACACCAAGGGCCACATCGGACCATGGACCGATCTGTACGCGATCGGGGCATCCATGTGGGCGTGTCTCAGCGGACGCGCCCCGCCGCCGGCGACGGCGCGAGCGACCAAGGATACGTTCAAGGGGGCAAGACGCTGCTACGGCCGGCGGTACTCGGCGCAGATCCTGGACGCCATAGACTGGTGCATGCAGATGGACCAGCTGCAAAGGCCGCAGAACGTGGGACAGCTCCTCGCCTTTCTGAGCGAGACGCCGCGTCACGAGCCCGATAACAAGAACGAGATCGGCCGGTGGTTCGATAAATGGCCTTGGCTACGGTTGAAGCGGTCGTAGGGGGCGCACCGGTCGGGGCACGGGGGGGAATATGAAATACGTCTGTGCGCAGGGCTCACGACAGGGCGGGCGCGACTACAACGAGGATCGCGTGGCGATCGCCGAGCGCGACGCCGCCGTCCTCATGGTCCTGGGCGACGGCCTCGGGGGACACAAGGGCGGCGCCATGGCCTCGGCAACGCTCTGCCAGATCGCCGTACGCGCCTTTCGCGCCGTGCGCCAGGCGCGCATCCAGGACCCGTCAAGCTTCCTGGCGCTCGTCATGTTCCAGGCGCATAAGGCCCTGAAGGATCTCGGAAAGCGCCTCGACCCCCCCATAGAACCGCGCACCACCGGGGTGTTGTGCCTGGTGCAGGATGGTTGCGCGTACTGGGCGCACGTCGGGGACAGCCGTCTCTACCACTTTCGCAATCAGCGCGCGATCACGCGCACCCACGACGACACCACGGTCGAGACCTTTCGCGAGCGCGGCATCCTAGACGACGAGGAATCGCTGGCGCATCCCGAGAAGAGCCGCCTGCTCGCCTGCCTCGGGGGCCACACGGAGCCCACCATCCACCTAAGCGCCGAGACTACCCTCCGGACGGGCGACATACTCCTGCTCTGCAGCGACGGCGTGTGGGAAGCGATGGCCGACGCCGAACTGGCGCGCGCCCTGAGCCACCCGGTCCTGGAAAGCGGACTGGCCGACCTGCTCCTCACCGCCGAAAACCGCCGGCAAAAGGCCGCCGACAACATCAGCGCCGCGAGTCTGCGCTGGCAGGACCAGGCCGCCCGGCCGGCCAATCTCGCGCCTCGCGCGCGGCAGCTTACGGCGCGCGCCTTCTGGGAAGAAGGGCGCCAACTCATTGTCGGCCGCAAGTTGGAGGCGATGCGGGGCGCGCCCAAGAAGGTCCCCCCGGAGGGCGAGACCGGTTCAGGCGGATAGGCGCGCGGTGAGCGAGGCCGCCGATTTTGTTAAACTGGCGCCTGGCCACCTCACTTCAAGGAAGTCCCCATGCGACCAAGCGGACGCGCCGCGGAGGCATTACGCGCGATCAAGATCACCCGCCAGTTCACGCGCTACGCGGAAGGGTCGGTGCTCATCGAGTTCGGCAATACCCGCGTCCTTTGCACCGCGAGCGTAGACGAGAAGGTCCCGCCCTTTCTCAAGGGCCGCGGCCAGGGGTGGCTCACGGCCGAGTACGGCATGCTCCCGCGGGCGACCGGCCAGCGGACCCAGCGCGAGGCGGCGCGCGGCAAACAAGACGGGCGGACCGTCGAGGTCCAGCGCCTCATCGGCCGCTCGCTGCGCGCCGCCCTCGACCTGAAGGCGCTCGGCGAACGGACCATCATAATCGACTGCGACGTCCTGCAAGCCGACGGGGGCACCCGCACGGCGTCGATCACCGGCGGCTACGTCGCGCTCGCCGACGCCATCCGCTTCCTGAAGTCCCACAAACTCCTGAAGGAGGACCCGCTGCGCCGCCAGGTGGCCTCGGTGTCGGTCGGTCTGCACAACGGCACGGCGGTCCTCGACCTCGATTACGCCGAGGACTCGAGCGCGGCGACCGACATGAACGTCGTCATGGACGACGCCGGGGGCTTTATCGAGATCCAGGGCACCGCCGAACGCGCCAGCTTCCGCTTCGAGGAGATGCTGGCCATGACCGAGCTGGCCCGCAACGGCATCAAGGAGCTGCTCGAGGCGCAGCGGCGCGCGCTCGCGGACGTGACGTGAGGATCTGCTGCGCCACCCACAACCCCGGCAAGATCCGGGAGCTCTCGGAGGCCCTGGCCGAGTACGATGTGACCCTGATCGCCCAGGACGCCTTCGGCGTGACTCCGGCGGTGGAAGACGCCTTGACCTTCGTGGAAAACGCGCTGATCAAGGCCCGCCACGCCGCGGCGGCAAGCGGGCTTCCGGCGCTGGCGGACGATTCCGGGCTTGAGGTCGACGCCCTGGACGGGCGTCCGGGCCTGCATTCGGCGCGCTTCGCCGGCCCCGACGCCGACGACGCCCAAAACCGCGCGGCCTTGTTGGCGGCGCTCGCGGATGTGCCGGAATCCGAGCGGGGGGCACGGTTTTATTGCGTGCTCGTCTATGTGCGCCACGCGCGCGACCCCCGTCCGCTGATCGCCGACGGCCTGTGGGAGGGCCGCATCCTGACGGCCGAACGCGGCCAAGGGGGCTTCGGCTACGATCCGATATTCTATGTCCCGACACACGGCTGCTCGGCCGCGGAACTGAGCGCCGACCAAAAGCGCGCCCTCAGTCATCGGGGCCAGGCCGTGCGCGCGATGTCGCGGCTCTTCGGTGCCCGCCCATGACGGCGGCCCCCGCCCTGCCTCCGCTCAGCCTCTACATCCACATCCCGTGGTGCGTGGCCAAATGTCCATACTGCGATTTCCATTCGCTGCCGCGCCGCGGGGCCCTTCCCGAAGCGGCCTATGTCCGCGCCCTGCTCGATGACCTGACACGCAGCCGCGAGGCCTTGCAGGGGCGCGAGATCGGCTCGATATTCTTTGGCGGGGGGACGCCCAGCCTCTTCTCGGGGGCGGCGATCGCCGACGTCCTGGAGGGCGCAGGCCGCCGCGCAACGCTTGCCCGCGACTGCGAGATCACGCTCGAGGCAAACCCGGGCGCCACCGAGGCCGGCCGCTTCCGCGCCTTCCGGGAGGCCGGCGTGACGCGGCTGTCGCTCGGGGTCCAAAGCCTCACCGACGAGGCCCTGCGCCGTCTCGGGCGCATCCACGACGCCGCGGCCGCCTACGCCGCCATGGAGGCGGCCGCGGCCGCCGGCTTCCGGTCCTTCAACATCGATCTCATGTACGGGCTGCCCGATCAAACGCCGGCGCAGGCGCTGGCCGACATCGGCGCGGCGCTCTCGGTGGACCCTCCGCACCTCTCGCTCTACGAACTCACCATAGAGGCGCATACCGCCTTCGCCCACAACCCTCCGGCGCTGCCTTCCGAGGATGAGCGCCTGGCCATAGAAGACGCAGTGACGCAGGCGGCCGGGGCGGCCGGATACGAGCGCTACGAGGTGTCGGCATATGCGCGCCCCGGGGCCCGCTGCGCGCACAACCTCAATTACTGGCGATTCGGCGACTATCTCGGGCTCGGGGCGGGCGCGCA
>DAIDMD010000068.1 GCA_027449165.1 Acidiferrobacter sp.
GCTCCGAGTTTCGCGGACTGCTCGGGCGTTGGGACCAGTTTCAGGGACACGGTGCGTTTCATATAGGAGATCATATGCTGACCCCGATCGCTTGGCAAACCAAAGGAGATGCGGGAACAGGGGCGGCTTACGCCGCCACGCTATCCCTCCCCGGCCTGAACGCCGGGGTTTCCCGCGCAACTAGATGAAGCTCGGCGTCAACATCGATCATGTCGCCACCTTGCGATCGGCGCGCAGGACCCGTTACCCGGACCCCGTGCAGGCGGCGCTTGTCGCCGAGCAGGCGGGGGCGGATGTCATCACCCTGCACCTGCGCGAGGACCGGCGCCACATCCAGGAGCGCGACGTGGCGCTGCTTGCCGATATGCTCACCGCGCGCATGAATCTCGAGATGGCGGTCACAGACGAGATGCTGGCGATTGCTGCGCGGGTGCGGCCGCAGGACTGTTGCCTCGTGCCGGAGCGGCGCGAGGAGCTCACCACCGAGGGCGGGCTCGACGTCGCGGGCAGCGAGCGCAAGGTGGCGGAGGCCTGCGCGCGGCTCGCCGAGGCGGGGATCCGGGTCTCGCTTTTCATCGATCCCGAGGAGCGTCAGATCGAGGCCGCCGCGCGGACGCTGGCGCCGGTCGTGGAGGTTCATACCGGCACCTATGCCGACAGCACGGGTACCGCACAGGCGCGCGAGTACGAGCGGTTGCGCGCGGCGGTGGCCTACGCCCGCGCGCTCGGGCTCATTGTGCACGCCGGCCATGGCCTTCATTACCACAACGTCGAGGCGGTGGCGTCCCTCGCGGGGGTGGCCGAACTCAATATCGGGCACGCGATCGTCGCGCGTGCGATCTTCACCGGGCTCGGTCCGGCGGTGGCCGAGATGAAGCGGCTCATGGCCGGCTGCGCGCCGCGCCCGTGATCGTAGGGATAGGCACCGACATCGTGCAGGTGGCGCGCCTGGAGGCCGGTTGGGCGCGATTCGGGGCGCGCTATGCCGAACGCATCCTCGATGCCGCCGAGCAGCGCGAGTTCGAGACCGCCGTGCGCAAGGGGGATTTTCTGGCCAAGCGCTTCGCCGCCAAGGAGGCGGCCGCCAAGGCCTTGGGGACGGGTTTTCGGGGGGCATTCGGGCTGCGCGACATCGGCATCGCCCACGATGCCCTGGGTTGCCCGCGGCTCGTCCTGACCGGCGGCGCCCGGGCGCTCGCCGAACGCCTGGGGGTGGCGCGGACGCACGTGAGCCTGAGCGACGACGGCGGCTACGCCGCGGCCTTCGTGGTGCTGGAGGGCGGCTAGGCGTTCTGACCTATTTCTTGCCGCCGGCGGGCTTTATGACCGGAGGGCGGCCTTCGAAGAGGAAGGCGCGCATCATGGCCTCGATGTCGTTCTGGGAATCGGGGTCCGCGGTATTGAGGTGGTGATCGTTCATGAGCACAGATAGCTGGTCCAGCCACTGACGCCAGGCCTCTTGCGAGACCTCCTCGTAGATGCGCAGCCCCAGATCGCCCGGGTAAGGCGGCCGTTCGAGACCGGGCGCGCTGCGTTTCAAGACCCGACACTGAACCATGCGCACGACGGACGCTCCTTTTGATAAGTGACGCGCAAGTATAATTGAGCCCGGGGTCCCTTAGCCAGAGGCCGAGGTTTCGCCAACCACTCCCCCGAAGAAACAGGTCAGCGCCTGGCCCCGGGGCGGCCGGAGGCGGCCTGCGGCGTGAAGGGTGCCTGTTGTCCCGGCGCGGCCGGTGCGCATTCGCCCCGGGCAGGGTGGGATAGCCGGGTCCCGCTGCGTTTTCTGGCCTCTCGTGATCACCCATTCTGGTCGATCGTGATCACCCGTTCTGATTGATGGTGATCGCCGATTCTGGTCGATCGTGATCACTTGGGGTCGACTATCCGGAATCGCTGATCACGAGACCGAAACGATGGCGTGAGGCGCTGGATTTTCACTTCTAACGGGCTGATCCTCGGACTTTTTGTCCGGAGGGGACATGCCGACAGAGGGTCTATCCATGCGTTTCGTTCGTGAGATATTGCGCCTGCACCATGAGGCGCGCTTGA
>DAIDMD010000069.1 GCA_027449165.1 Acidiferrobacter sp.
CTGGAGCATCTCGCCTAGGTAGAGCTGGTAGACGTAGCCCGCGATATAGAGGCCGGCGAGCCAGGAAAACCGCAGCATGTCGGCCCAGAACGCCGACTCGTCGTAGTGCTGCAGCGCGTCGTAGAAGCCGTTGTACCACTCCGTGATGAGGACATTGATGTAGACGAGGCCCAAACTAAGGCCGACCACCACCGCGAGCAGCCCGTAGGCGGACCAGCGCTCCTTGGACTTCCAATACGGTGCGGTGATGCGCCAGGCACCGCGAAAGAACGCAAGATTGAACCGTTCCATCTAGGAAATGGACCCTCCGGGGCGTTATTGTGACGGCGTCTCGTGCCAAGCCCTCGGACCGCGCCGGGGCCGTTTTCGTTCCGCATCATAGCATGGGCCGCCAGGGCACGCGGGGCAGGACTTCCTCCCTTGACCTGGCGATTCCCATCGCCTAGGGTTTGGGGCTTGACGCAGTTCCACATAGGGAAGTTCCGCATATATAAGAGTTCCGGGAGGAATCGGGAATATGGAAGCACGACCTGCTAAACGTCTGTCGGTTGCCGCAAGTCTCGCAGCGCTCGCCTTGCTGTCCGGGTGCAGTCATAAATCGCCGCAGGCCTCGGCATCGGCGCCCGAGGCGGCGCTCGCCTCGCCGCACGCCTGGCCGCTCTATGGGCTGAACGCCGCCCACGATGCGCGCTACGAGGGCGCCAAGGGGGCGCAGGCGGCCGTGCACTGGGTGTTCCAGGTCCCGGGCGCGATCCCCGATGGCATGAAGAAGGCCGCCATCAAGCGGACCTACGTGAACATCACCTCGGTCCGCGACTTGGTCGGCATCCCGGTCGGCGTCGCGGTCGCCGACGGCACGGTCTATGTCCCCGACGACAATGGGTTCGTCTACGCCCTGGACGGGTCGAACGGCCACCTGCTCTGGAAGTTCAATGCGTTAAACGAGATCATGACGACCCCGCTCGTGGCGGGAAGCGGCACGAACAAGCTCGTCTACGTGGGCGGCGGCAATTCCACATTCAGCTACACCCAGGCGGTCAAGTTCGGACACAAGGGCGCGGGCATCGTGCGCGGGACCGACATCAACGGCATCTATGCGCTGCACGCCGGTACCGGCAAGCTCGCCTGGGTCTATCACACCAAGGGCGAGGACATGCCGACGCCGGCGATCGTCGGCGGGATGCTGGTCTTCGGCAACGGCGACGGCCACATCTACGGCCTCGACGCGGCGACCGGCCAGCGCAAATGGCGGGTCGGCATCAAATCGTTCGTCAGCATGTCGTCGGACACGGTCTATCACGACCTCGTGATCATGGGCGGCACCCATCCGAACGCCTTCTATGCCGTGAATGCCAAGACCGGCAAGCTCGTGTGGCGCACGGCCCCCAAGGCGGTCTTCTCCAGCAGCATGGGCGATTGCGCCCCGGCCCAGGCGCACGGCATCGTGGTGACCCAGATCGAGCGCAAGGCCAAGGGCCCGCACCGCGCCCAGAGCGTGGAGATCGCGTTCGACGCCAAGACCGGCAAGATACTCTGGCAGACGACGCTCGGGACCGGCAAGGTGCCGCCGCGCAACAAGGATGCGGTGCCCATGATCGTAGGCGGCACGATCTACACCGGCAGCCCCGTGACCGCCAGCGCCTACGCCGTGCAACTGAAGACCGGCAAGGTCCTCTGGCATACGCCGCTCAAGGTCAAGATGAAGGCCGCCCCGAGCGTGTCGGGGCCGGACGTGATCTTCCCCGTGGGTAACGGCGCGATCTTCGTCCTGAACCGCAAGACCGGGACGATCTTATCCAAGTACATGACCCACCATGGCGGCTTCGGTCCCCAGAACGGCGTCGTGATCGGGCAGACCTACCTCATCGGCAGCAACTTCGGCTGGATGTATGCCCTGCCGATCCAGACGCTGTTGGGCAAGGGGAAGTCCGCCTAGCGGGCCGTGCTGCGGCCATTGGCACGCGGTGCGCGGGCGTTCGGCGCCCGCCGCCGCCTCGCGGTGTCGGCGCTCGCCGGGGCGGTGACGGCGCTCGCCGCCCCGTCCCGGTATCTCGCCGACATCCGGCTGCTTTTCGGGTGGGACGCCGCCTGTCTTACGTTTCTCTTGCTGGCCGGGGCGGTCATGATCTTCGCCGATGCCAACGAGACCTGCCGCAGCACCGTCGAGCAGGATCAGAGCGGGTTTGCGCTGCTGAACGTGGCGCTCCTCGCCGCCGGGGCGAGCCTCTTTGCCATCCTGTTCCTCTTGGGCCATGTGAAGGGGGCGCCGGGCGCCGAGAAGCTCTATTACCTGGCGCTCGCGGTCTCGGCCGTCGCCTGCTCGTGGCTGGTCGTGCACACGCTGTTTGCCTTCCATTACGCCCACCTCTACTATCGGGGGCGCGCGGTCCCCGACGGCGTGCGCGACGACGGCGGGATTCGCTTCCCGGGGTCGGCGCTGCCGCATTACCTGGATTTTTTGTACTTCTCGTTTGTGATCGGCATGACCTCGCAGGTCTCGGACGTGGCGATCACCTCGCACGGTGTGCGCCGCACGGCCCTGGTCCACGGGGTCGTGTCGTTCGCCTTCAACACCCTGGTTCTGGCGCTGACCATCAACATCGTAGCCGGCCTGATGTAACGCCGTATCAGGGGGCCGGGTTTGGGGATCGCAGATGGATCTCGTCGATGGCGGCGAGCGCCTCGGGCGGGAGCACGACCTTGGCGTGATCGATGTCTTCTTTGAGTTGTTCCAAAGTCCGCGCGCCGAGCAGGGTGGAGGCGGTGAAGAACCGCGAGCGCACGAAGCCGAGCGCCAAGGCCCCGAGGGGCAGGCCGAAGGTCTCGGCGATGTGCGCATAGGCCTCCAGCGCGGGCTCGATCGCCGGCTTGCGGTAGCGCGGCCCGAATTGCGGGAAGCGGTTCAGTCGCGCCTCCGGGTCGCTGTGGGTCAGGTACTTGCCGGTGAGCAGGCCGAAGGCAAGCGGGCTGTAGGCCAGAAGGCCCAGGCGTTCGCGATGGCAGACCTCCGACAGCCCCGACTCGAACGACCGGTTCAGGAGGTTGTAGGCGTTCTGGATGGTGACGATGCGCGGCAGGCCAAGTCGTTCGGATGCCTCGAGGAAGCGCATGGCCCCCCACGGGGTCTCGTTGCTGAGCCCGATATGGCGCACCTTGCCCTCGCGCACCAGGGTGGCGAGCGCATGGAGCTGCTCTTCGATCTCGGCGGCCGCGTCGCGGGTATCCTGCTCGTCGTACTCGGTGGCGCCGAAGATCGGCAGCGGGCGCGACGGCCAATGGATCTGGTAGAGGTCGACGTAGTCGGTCTTGAGGCGCCTAAGGCTTGCCTCGAGGGCCGCGCGCATGTTGGCGAGGTCCAGGGCGAGCGGCCCGCCGCGGATCCAGGTAAAGCCGCGCGAGGGTCCGGCGACCTTGGTGGCGATGACCACGCGGTCGCGCGGTTGCCGGGCGAGCCACTCGCCGACGATCGCCTCGGTCGCCCCTTGGGTCTCGGCGCGCCCGGGCACCGGGTACATCTCCGCCATGTCAAAGAGCGTGATGCCCTCGGCGAGCGCGTAGTCGAGCTGGGTGTGGGCGCAGGCCTTGCCGGTCTGCTCGCCGAAGGTCATGGTGCCAAGGCCGATATCGGAGATAGAGAGGTCGGTGCCGGGGAGGTGGTGGATACGCATGGCCGGACTTTGCCAATTTGCCGGGGGTCTGTCAAATGGCCGGCGCGCACCCGCGTTTGGTATACTCAGGACCTGCCCGAGCCAGCCGGCCGATTGTCAAGGCGCGCTCGTAGAGTGCAAGGCGCCCCGGGCGCCGATGGGTGCGGGGAGCCGGCAGGGACGGCGGCCTAGGGCCCCATAGGGGGCCTTGTGAGTGGCGGCGATTATGGAAGAGTGGTCATTGTAAACCCACCCGCGACTTAAAAGCCGCAGGCTTTATTCTGGAGAGCACAGCGATGCCGTATTCAGCGAACAGGCCGGAGGTTTACTCGGAAGCGAAGGCTTGCCGCGCAACGCATTTCCCGATCGGGCTGCACCGGTTGGCGAATCGTGCCGGAAGGCCCGCATCCTGTGTAGCCGTCTCCAGGCCATCGGCCTGCATCGGCAATCCCGCGTTACTCGGTCACGTCACCAGGCCACGGGGGGGATACGGACGACCCTCGAATCCTGGCGCAATTCCTCCCGCGATTGAGATCGCGGGTTTCCTTGCGAGGAATGTATGAATGGGGTGAGGCGGCGATGGCGGCCGTAGGCGGCAAGCCCCGCCGGGGCATCGCGATCTTCGGGGCCGGCGGCCAGCTCGGGCGCGCGCTGGTGCGGGCGCTCGCCGGTCTCGGACCGGTGCAGGTCCTGGGGCATGCGGATTGCGACGTGGGGGACGAGGCCGCCGTGCATGCCGCGGTGCGCCGATTCAATCCCGGGGTCATCGTGAACGCCGCCGCCTATACCGCCGTCGACAAGGCCGAATCCGAGCGCGATGCGGCGCGGCGGATCAACGCCGAGGCCCCGGGGTATCTGGCCGACGCCGCGCAGGCCGCCGGCGCGTGGCTCGTGCATTACTCGACCGATTACGTCTTCGACGGGACGAAGGGCCGCCCCTACAACGAGGACGACCCGACGGCGCCCCTGGGGGTCTATGGGGAGACGAAGCTCCGGGGCGAGGAGGCAGTGCGCGCGCGCCCCATCACGGCCTTCGTGCTGCGCACCGCCTGGCTCTATGACCGCGAGGGCCGCAACTTCCTCACCACCGTCCAGAGGCTCGCGTCCCAGGGGCCGATGCGGATCGTCGCCGACCAATACGGAAGCCCGACGCCGGCGGCGGTCCTGGCGCAGGCCACCCGCGCCCTCCTCGAGCACCCGCAGGCCGCGGACCACGCCGGGCTCTACCATGCGGCCTGCGCGGGCGAGACCAGCTGGCATGGGTTTGCCCAAGAGATCGTGCGCCGGCTCGGGGCCGGCCATGCGGTGTCGGCGATCACCACCGCCGACTATCCGACCGCGGCGCGCCGTCCGGCCTACTCGGTGCTGGATTGCAGCCGGCTGAAGGAACGCCTGGGGATCGTGCTGCCGCCGTGGGAGCGGGCGCTGGCCGATCTCTTCGAGGCCCGTCCGTGAATCTGCTGGCGATCGAGACCGCGACGCCGTTTGTGTCGGTGGCCCTGAAGAAAGACGGCGTCGTCTCCGAACGCGGCCTGCAAGACGTCGCGGCGCGGGCCGAGACCGTCCTGGATCTGTTGCGGGGGCTGTGTGCCGAGACCGGA
>DAIDMD010000070.1 GCA_027449165.1 Acidiferrobacter sp.
GACGTTCCGTTCCACCAGTTCGGGAAGCTCTGGTTCAATGAAGGGGATCTGGCCCTGACGCAGCAGGACGATCTTCCCTTCGTCCATGTCCACTCCCGTGACGTGGTGCCCTAACTCGGCCAGGCAGGCCGCGGTCGTCAATCCTACATACCCGACACCAATGACTGCGATGTGCTTCATACTGCCTCCTGCGTGATGCTCATGGATGATTTGTAGTAGCCCTGCTGCCAGAGTCGGCCATATTGGCCTCCTTGCGCGAGAAGTTGCTCATGGGTGCCGTCCTGAATGATGCGGCCGTGTTCGAGAACCAGTATCCGGTCGGCGGCGGCGATGGTCGCCAGGCGATGGGCGATGACCAGGGTGGTGCGACCGGTGGTGAGGCGATTCAATGCCTCCAGCACGCGACGCTCGGAGAAGGTATCCAGCCCGCTGGTAGGCTCGTCGAGGATAACGATAGGCGCATCCCGCAACATGGCCCGGGCAATGGAGACACATTGCCGCTGCCCGCCGGACAACGACGCCCCCCGCTCTCCGACCAGGGTGTCGTAGCCATCGCGCAGCCCCCCGATGAGGTCATGGAGACCAACCGCCTGCGCTGCACCGATAGCCTCTTCGCGCCCGGCACCGGCGCGACCGTAGGCGATGTTCTCCCAGATGGTGCCGTGGAAAAGGAGCGGTTCCTGCAGGACCAGGGCTATCTGGTCGCGGACAGAGGTGACTTGCAGATCGCGCAGATCGCGCCCGTCCAGCAGGACCCGCCCTTCTATGGGATCGTGAAAGCGGGGAATGAGGCTCACCAGTGTGCTTTTGCCGGCGCCCGTAGTGCCCACCAGGGCCACTGTCCGACCGGAATCCACACGGAAGGATATATCCTTCAGCACCAGTTCACCGGGCTGGTAACCGAAGGAAACGGAGCGAAATTCCAGCGCACCGGTACAGGATGGCAGAGGCACTGCGTTCGGGGCGTCCCGGATATCGGGTTCTTCGGCGAATATATCCCCGAGGCGTTCGGCCGCCACCGTCGCCTTGCTGACGGTCCCAGCCATCTTGGCGAACTGGCGCAGGGGCGCTGCCATGCCGCGCAGGTAGGCGAGAAAAACCAGCAATTCGCCCGTCGAGATGCGCCCGGCCAGCACCTGGGAGGCGCCGTACCAGACCGCTATCCCCACGGCCGCGGCCACCAGGCCGCCCACCAGGGGGGTAAAACGCATTTGCAGTTCATTGGCTTCCAGTGCCGCATCCAGGCTCTGTTCGGCGCGTTCGCGAAAGCGATTCTCCTCAAATGATTCCCGGCCATACGCCTGGACGACGGGGATGCCGGCGATGCTTTCCTGCGCCATGCTCCACAATTCGCCTTCTTTCCGCCGCGCCAGGCGGAACGCCTGTTTGAGACGCCGGGTGTGACGCTGGGTGATGACCAGCAGCAGGGGGACGGATGCTATCACCACCAGGGCGTAGCGCCAGTCACTGGCGAGCATGATCCCGGCCATGCCGACGATGGTGAGCAGATGGGCGAAGAGCCCCGTTCCCACCGACACGACAAAGTCCTGAAGGGTCTGAATATCGCCACCGAGGCGGGCCATGAGATCCCCGCTCTTCTGACGGCGGTGAAAAGCCAGCGAAAGCCGTTGCAAATGGGCGAAGAGGGTGCGCCGGATGTCGAAAACGGCGCGTTGCCCCACACGCAACAGCAGGCGGCCCCCGGCATAGGCCAACGCAGAATCGGCCACGGCGAACAGGAGCATGACGACCCCCAGGACATCCAGCAGCGCCACACGATGGCCGAGGGGATCCGGCAGGAACCCGGCAAGCCAGACAGGCAGAGGTTTCTGGGAAATCACGCTGTCGATGACGAACTTCAAGGGCCAGGGAATGACCAGCAACACCATGGCCCGCGCCGTCATCGCCAGAGCGGCGCCGGACAGCGCCGCCCAGTGCGGGCGCAGAAACCGGCGCAAATCCCAAAGGGAGAAGGGGGATTGTCCCTGGCCCATGGCCGCGCCCATCACATCGGCCCGGATCGCAGGGCGGCGATGATATCCGTCACCTGCCGGGCAGTTCTGTCCCAGCCGAAAATCCCCCCTGCCGCCTCCCCGGCGCGCTGTCCCATGGCCTGCCGCTGCGACGGCCCGTTCAGCATAATGAGAATGCAGCCGACACAGGCCGCGAGGTCCCCCGGCGGGAAGAGCAGACCGGTCACGCCATCCTCGATCAGGCTGGGTAGCTGACCGATGCGGGGCGCCACCACGGGCCGTCCAACCGCCAGTGATTCCACCACCTTGAGGGGCGAGAAGTAGAACCCATCCTGGGGGAGATAGGGTGCTACCGTAAGGTCCATGGCGGCGAGATAGCTGGGGATATCTTCATGGGGTACGCGCCCGGTCATGATGACCTTACCACCGAGACCATTTTCCGTCGCACGGGACTGGAGGGCGGCGCTACCGGGACCTTCGCCCACCACCAACAGCACCGCCTCGGGCGACTGTCGGCTGACCAGCATAAAGGCGTCGAGCAGAAAATCCAGGCCATGCCAAGGCTTCAGGCTGCCAACGAAGCCGATGACCGGTCGCCCATCAAGCCCGAGGCGTGTGCGAATCCCCTGTCCATCCACTTGCGAGTGGAAACGGCTGATATCCACCCCGTTGGGTAGCACGGTCACGCGATTCGCCGGCACCTTCCGGGAGAGCACGTGCTCACGAACGGCCTCTGACACGGCCACGATATGGTCGGCCCGCTGGAAGGCCGCGACTTCCGCCTCCTCCGCCATGGCCTTCAGCCGTAATCCCCGGAAACGCTCCTGTTCGTAGACCAGAGGCGCATTCACTTCCAGCACGTAAGGCACCCTCAAAGCGCTGGCGAGGTCGCCGCCGGAGCGATGAAAGAGCGCATAACGCTCATAGAGCGCGTCCGGCCGCACACCCGCCATATCCAAGGCATCCAGGGCGCGCGCCGCGAGCCGACGGTCGCAGATCAGCTTGTCGATCTCCCGGCGCACAGTTTGGTCATATTCCTCCTGCCCGATTCCCAGCCGTTCCCCCTCACTGCGAATCTCTGTGGGATCGGCGTCGGGCGGCAACTCGATCAGCCGCGCCGGTGGGTAAGGATTCCCTTTCCCCTGCCTGGCGCAGAGTAGCGTGACCTCGTGTCCGGCGCCGGCGAGCGCAGTGGTGAATTCCCGCACATGCACCGACGCCCCTTTGTCCCCGAGGACGGGGATACCGCGATCCGCGCACAGGTATACGATATTCATGGCTGCACACTCTGCACGAAAAGGGTGCGCAGGGCCTTGGCGGTCTCCCAGCATTCGAAGCGCTCCTCTATCTTGCCCCGGCTCGCCGCCGCGAGGCGGCGCCGCAGCGGTGCGTCGACAAGCATCCGTTCCAGGGTGTCGGCCAACACCACCGGGTCCCGCGGCGGTACCAGCAGCCCGGTACGGCCGTCTTCGATCAATTCGGGGATACCCGAAACCGCGGTGGAGACCACGGGCGTGCCAGCCGCCATGGCT
>DAIDMD010000071.1 GCA_027449165.1 Acidiferrobacter sp.
TTGCGTTCGACAAGAAGATGGCGCGCCAGGGGCTCACCCAAAGGGAGGAGTTGAGGGACCCCGAGGCGCGGAGACTTTTTTTTCCTTACGACCTGATGGCGCTTATTCTGCGCGCAGAGAGAGAGGTCGAGATGCTGGAGGAGTCCCCCGTCGTCGGTCTACCAAACTAGCCTTCCCTCCGGGGCGTCCCCGCCCCGCAATCCTTGAGCCCTATCCCACGGGGCTCTTTTTTTGCCTTGGATTTTGGATATTTCCGGGGCGGCTTGAGTGGGGACGGGACTGGATAGTCCAGTTCCAAAACCTCAAGGGGTATAGATCATGCCGAAGATAACGGAGGTCGAGGGTCGTTGGCGAGCCTTTGTCGTGATGGGCGTTGCGGTCCGCAGACAGATGGCGGATCCGAGCCAAAACAAGCGCGCCATCTATTCCGATGCCTTTTTGCAATCTGATCGCGGGCGCTGGAGCCACGATCCAATCCGGCACGCCGACGGCTTGCAGATCATGGGGATTACCGAGGCGGACGTTCGTGACTTCTATACACCCAGTGATTGGGATCGTGTGTGCGACATGATCGATGCCCAAGCGCGCATCGAGATCGCCATCCTTGAAGCGGATCGAAATAGGGTCAGAGTGGATCAAGACCCCACTGTCCTGGCCGCCCGTGCGGCCTTGCGCAAGGCCCAGAAACTGGTCGCTGCGGCCGAGCGGGCGGTGTGGGAGGGGGGCGTTCGCGCCTGATTTATTTCCGCATCCTTGCGGTGTTCATCGGGACCGGATCGTCCGGTCCCGTAACAGAATCACAGGAGGTTCGTTATGCACATTCGTAAACGTAAAACTCTCATCGCCGGGGCGATGGTCCTGGCATCCGGCGCCGCATCGGCCCACTACCTGCCGATCGGCGCCACCCCGGCCCGCGTCTCGCCCGGGGATGTTATCGCCTTTGGGTACGCGCCAGCACATGCGTATGCCCACTCCGTTTGTATTGCCGCCGTGCCCCTCCGTGGGGTGAACGAGGTTGAACGGGCGGACTTCGGGTGTCGGCGTCCGGCATGGGGCAACCGGTGGCTAGAGAGTGCCGCGGCTCAGGTATCTGTTCATTTGCCGCCGCCGACGCCGATGCAGAGGGCCGCGGATGGGATTCCGCCCTTCGCGTTTGCGCACCTTCTGGTAACCACGATGACGGTCGCTCAGGCGCAGCGGCTCCACATTCCGCCGCTCGCGTCCCTAGCCCCCTATCGGTGTTCGACCGTGATCCTGGTCGCTACCCATTAACACCTAACCATAGATGGGGCTTCGGCCCCAAAGGAGTTTTCCATGACATCGACATTTCAGATCAAGAAGTCCTTCGTTGCCACGGCCTGCGCCGCGGCTCTCCTCGCCGGGTGCGCCCAACCCCCCAGAAACGCGAATGTTTTTGGGTCGGGGTCGCGGATGGCGCCCGAGACGGTCGTCTACGGCGTAGTGAGAGCCGTCAAGCCGATCCGGATCCGGCGCGGTACCGCCGACGCCATGCTGGGCGGGACCGGCGGTGCGGTGGGCGGTGGCGGTATTGGCGCGATCTTCGGAGGTGTCAAGGGCGCCATCGTCGGTGCCCTCGCCGGCGGTGCTCTGGGTGCTGCCGTCGGGATCCGGCAGACCGTGCCCGGGGTGCTTGTGACCGTGGGCTTCGCCAATTCCGTCCAGGCCTTTCCGCAACCGTTAGCTAAGAAGGAGAAGCCCTTCTACGTCGGCGAGCTGGTGCAGGTCTTGGAAGGGCGCCGGTTCGACCGGGTG
>DAIDMD010000072.1 GCA_027449165.1 Acidiferrobacter sp.
GTCCTTTTGTTCATCGACAACATCTATCGCTACACCCTGGCGGGCACGGAGGTCTCGGCGCTCCTCGGGCGTATGCCCTCGGCGGTCGGCTATCAGCCAACCCTGGCCGAGGAAATGGGCGTCCTACAGGAGCGCATTACCTCGACCAAGACCGGCTCCATTACATCCGTCCAGGCGGTCTACGTCCCGGCGGATGACCTCACCGACCCGTCGCCGGCGACCACCTTCGCGCATCTCGATGCCACGGTCGTGCTTTCGCGGCAGGTGGCCGAGCTCGGCATCTATCCGGCGGTCGACCCGCTCGATTCCACGAGCCGCCAGCTCGATCCGCAGGTCATAGGCGAAAATCACTATGACACGGCGCGCAAGGTCCAGTCGATTCTCCAGCGCTACAAGGAGCTCCAGGACATCATCGCCATTCTCGGTATGGACGAGCTGTCGGCCGATGACAAGCTCATCGTGACGCGTGCGCGCAAGATCCAGCGCTTCCTTTCGCAACCATTCTTTGTGGCTGAGGTCTTTACCGGTACACCCGGCACCTATGTGCCGCTGAAGGAGACCATCCGCGGCTTCAAGGCGATCGCCGAAGGGGAGTACGATGAAATACCCGAGCAGGCCTTTTACATGGTCGGCACGATAGACGAAGCGCTCGCCAAGGCGCGGCGGCTCTGATCGGTCATGGACAGCGTTCGCATCGACATCGTCAACGCCGAGGGCCCCTTGTTTTCGGGGGACGCGGCGCTCGTCATCGCGCCCTTGCGCGAGGGTGACGCGGGTTTCCTGCCCGGTCATTCACCGCTGCTGGCCATCCTTCGGGCCGGTGCCCTGCGCGTGCAGGATGCGAATGGCGGGGAGCAGGTCTTCTACGTGAGCGGCGGGTTCGTCGAGGTCCAGCCGCGCCATGTCATGGTGCTTGCCGATATCGGCGAGCGCGCCGCGGATATCGACGAGGCACTGGCGGCGCGTGCGGTCGAGGACGCCGCGCGGCGCGCCGAGGAGCAGGCCAGCAAGACCGATTATGCGCATGCCGAGGCGGAGCTGGCGCAGGCCATCGCGCGCCTGTCGGTGGTGCGACGCTATCGTTCACGAACGCCCTATTCGGCACCGGAGCGTACGCGGTAGGGGCGAGACCCTCGCGTCGATAGGCGCGACAGGATAGGATGGGCTCAGAGCCCACCCTAAGCCCCGGTAAGGGTGTCAAACGGCGACATCTGTCCGTGAAGACCGGGCCCCGGGGCGCGTTAGGACAGATCATCCCGGGGGCGCAGGGGGGGGGTCGGCGATGGCCGGGTAGCGCACGGCGCTTAAGGCCAGATGGGGCGTATCCGC
This sequence comes from Acidiferrobacter sp., assembly GCA_027449165.1. GTDB lineage: Bacteria > Pseudomonadota > Gammaproteobacteria > Acidiferrobacterales > Acidiferrobacteraceae > Acidiferrobacter. The sequence goes on from DAIDMD010000072.1 coordinate 1,330, forward strand.
GCCCGCGGAGCCTGGCCGCGGTCGAATGGGGTCTGCCGATACCTGGGGCCGGAAAGGAATCGCGCGATGTTAACACTTTTTGATGGCAGGTCGCATGGTGATCACCAAGGGTAAGGTCGTGTCATTGACCTACACGCTGCGGGATGGGCGTGGCGAGATCTTCGAACACACGGATGTCCCGATCTCCTATCTCCACGGGTCCGGGGAGGGTTTGTTCGAGAAGATCGAAAACGCCCTTGAGGGCCTTGAGGTCGGGGGATCCGTCGACATCGAGCTTACGCCCGCCGAGGGCTTTGGCGAGCATGACCCGGCGCTCACGTTCACGGACGATATCGCCAACGTCCCCCCCGAGTATCAGCATGTCGGGGCCGAGGTCGAGGCCGAGAATGAGCAGGGCGAGGCGGTCCGTTTCGTGGTGACCGCGATCGCCGATGGCAGGCTCACGGTCGACGCCAATCACCCGCTTGCCGGCCAGACGGTGCGCTTTGCAGTCACCGTGCAGGCGATCCGTGATGCGACCCCCGAGGAACAGCGTCTCGGCCACCTCACCTCGCCCCTGCACTAGGCCATCGGCCCTTTGGGCATTGCCTTTAGCCCCTGGGGCCGCTCTAATACCGAACTTATGCAGGCCCCGGCTCCTTCTCTCGAGATCATCATCCTGGCGGCAGGCCAGGGGCGGCGCATGGCATCGGCCTTGCCCAAGGTCCTGCACACGCTTGCCGGGCGTCCCTTGCTGGCGCACGTCCTCGATACCGCCGCGGCGCT
>DAIDMD010000073.1 GCA_027449165.1 Acidiferrobacter sp.
GGCCGCGCCGGTTCGGCCCGTGGTCATGGCGCGCGCCGCGGCGGCCGGCGTCTTGCGCCCGGCGCCGTCTCCGCCCGCGGCCCGAACACCGGCGGCATCCCGAACACCGGCGCCGGCCGCGGCGCCGGCGCTTGCTGTACCGAATCCCGGAGGATTGGTAAGCTTGCCCCTGGGCCATCGCTATGTCGGGCTGCGGATCAGCGCGAGCGACGCGCCGGTGCGGGTCTTGGTGCGCGATGCGCGCGGCACGCGGCTCATGGCCGGCCGGATCGCGGTGGGCCATACGGTCTATCTCATGGGCCGCGCCCCGTTTCGGCTGACCTTGAGCCGGAGCCGGGGCGTGGTGGTCAGAGTCGGAGGACGCGCGGTCGCCTTGCCGAACGCGCAGCCGGGACAGAGTTTGCAGGTCACAGTCGACCCATAGGCGGGATCAAACTTATGCACGAGACCAGCGAGATTACGCGCCGCAAGAGCCGCATGATCCATGTGGGGCGGGTGGCGGTGGGGGGCGATGCCCCGATCAGCGTACAGAGCATGACCAACACCGAGACCTGCGACGTGCAGGCGACCGTGGCCCAGATCCAGCGGCTGGCCGCCGCCGGCGCCGACATCGTCCGGGTATCGATACCGACGATGGACGCCGCGCAGGCCTTCGCCGAGATCCGCAAGGCCGTGGACGTGCCGCTCGTGACCGACATCCACTTCGATTACCGCATCGCGCTCGAGGTGGCCAAGCTCGGCGCCGATTGCCTGCGCATCAACCCCGGGAACATCGGGCGCGAGGACCGGGTGCGCCAGGTCGTCGAGGCGGCGCGCGACCGCGGGATCCCCATCCGGATCGGCGTGAACGCGGGCTCCCTCGAGAAGGATCTCCAGAAGAAATACGGCGAGCCCACCGCCGAGGCGCTCGTCGAGTCGGCGCTTCGGCACATGGAGATCCTGGAGCGGTTGAACTTCCGGGAGTACAAGGTGAGCCTGAAGGCCTCCAACGTCGCGATGGCGGTGGCCGCCTACCGCAAGATGGCGACCCTGACCGAGCAGCCGCTGCACCTCGGCATCACCGAGGCCGGCGCCCTGCGCGGCGGGACGGTGAAGTCGGCGATCGGTCTGGGCATGCTGCTCGCCGAGGGGATCGGCGACACCTTGCGCGTGTCGCTGGCTGCCGATCCCGTGGAGGAGGTGAAGGTCGGGTTCGAGATCCTAAAGAGCCTGAAGCTGCGCACGAAGGGCGTCAACCTCATCGCCTGCCCGTCGTGTTCGCGCCAGGAGTTCGACGTGATCGGGACCGTCAACGCCCTGGAGGCCCGGCTCGAGGACATCCAGGAGTCGATCGACGTGGCGGTCATAGGCTGCGTGGTGAACGGACCGGGCGAGGCCAAGGAGGTGCAGGTGGGGCTGGCCGGCGGCTCGCCCAACCTGCTCTACAAGGATGGCAAGCCCTACGGCAAGGTCGCCAACGCCGAGCTGGTCGACACCCTGGAACGGATGGTGCGCGAGGAGTTGAAGCGCCGGGCGGCCGGAGCGCCCGTGATCCCGATCAAGGCCCTGTCTTGAGGTGGCGTTGAACCGCCAGATCGCCGGGGTGCGCGGCGTCGCACCGCTTGCGCCCGCGGATGCCGCGCGGTGGCAGGCGGTCGAGGGCCGGTTGCGCGCGCTCATGGACGCCTACGGATACCGGGAGATCCGCCTGCCGATCCTGGAGCGCACCGAACTCTATGCGCGGGCGGTGGGCGAGGCCACCGACATCGTCGAGAAGGAGATGTACACCTTCC
>DAIDMD010000074.1 GCA_027449165.1 Acidiferrobacter sp.
GTTCGGTTCTGATTTCATGGCGACGTAGCCTCACAAATCGTCGTGGATTGGCCCCTCGTTCACGCGAGGGGGTGAGGCTACATTTTACGACCTGCCGCTCGAATTACCCGGTTTTCCTCCGCGTAGCGGCTCCGTCCAACAACAGGCATTACGCGACTTTACCAAGTATATCTGGTGGAAGACGCTTGACGATGCACTCCGGTATGAACGCCGCCTGATCGCTCAGGTCATGAATTTAGGCGACTGGGGAGATACTCGCCGACTGGAAACCACCTTTGGGCCAGAAAAGCTTGTCGATGCCCTGACGAATGCCGAAGCGAGGTGGTTCACGCCGCGCATGTGGAATTTCTGGCATTACCGGCTGGGTCTGGCGCAGAGCGAAGACGACATGCCCATGCTGCCGGTCAGGAGGTTTCAGTGAGCCCACAAAAAGTTTCAATCACGAACAGAAATCCTTCCAGACGGCCAGCAGGTCCGCATCACGCGATCCAGGCGAGGGTCGCCATCCGCCCGCAGATCGGGGTCCTGCGGTAGGAGTAAAGGTCGGGATCGGAGTAGGTGTTGAAGCCTCCCCCGTAGACCGCCGCCACCCCCGCGGCCTTGAGCCGCAGGCGCGCGAGCGCGTAGAGGTCGGCGCGGTGGCGGCCGCCTGCCGTGGGCGTGAAGGCCGCGCGGCCCTCGGTCCCGAAGGCCCGGCGCACCTCGTCCCCGACCTCGTAGTCGGCGGCCCCTATCGCCGGCCCCAGCCACGCCACGAGCCGCGAGGCCGGCACCGGCAACGCGGCGACCCCCGCCTCGAGAATCCCTCCGGCCAACCCCCGCCATCCGGCGTGCAACACCGCCACACAGCACCCGCTGCGGTCGGCGAGCACGACCGGCAGGCAGTCTGCGGTCAGCACGGCACAGATGATCCCGCGATCGGTCGCAAAGCTGCCGTCGGCCTCGGGCGGCCCCGCGAAGGGCCGTCCGGCGTCCACGGCCACGCGGCCGTGGACCTGGTTCAGCCAGAGCGGCGTCCCGGCAAGCCCCGCCTCGCGCCCGAGGATCGCGCGATTGGCGGCCACATCCTGTGCGCGGTCGCCGACGTGCGCGGCCAGATTCAAAGAGGCGTAGGGGCCGGTGCTCACGCCGCCTGCGCGGCAGGTGGTGAACGCGCGCACCCCGAGGACCGGCCATGCGGCGGACACGACGCGCATCAGGATCCCGCCCCGCTGCGCAAGGCTGCGATCGCGTCTACGAGATCACTCGCGCGGGGAACCTCGAACACCATGGGCTCACCGGTCCGCGGGTGGCGCAATGCGAGCCTGCGCGCATGCAGGGCCTGGCGGCCGAGGATATGGCGCGCCCGGCCGCCCCCATAGGTCTCGTCCCCCACCAGCGGAAACCCCAGATGCGCCATGTGCACCCGGATCTGATGGGTACGCCCGGAATGGAGCCGCACCCTGAGAAGTGAGTAGCGGCCGAGCCGCTCGAGCACCACGAAATCGGAACGCGCCGGCCGCCCGCCGCTGCGCACGGTCATGCGCGTCCGATGGCGCAGGTCGCGCGCTATGGGCGCGTCCACGACCCCGGTCGCGGGCGGGGCCCCGATCACGAGCGCCTCGTATTCGCGGCCCATCTCGCGCGTCTTGAGCTGCCCGATGAGCGCAAGCCGCGCGGCCTCGGTGCGGGCCACCACCAGGACGCCCGAGGTATCCTTGTCGAGCCTGTGCACGATCCCCGAACGCGGCAGCGACCCCAGTTCCGGCGCATGGTGCAAGAGTGCGTTCTGCAGCGTGCCGCGGGCGCGGCCCGCCCCCGGATGCACGACAAGCCCCACGGGCTTGTCCACCACGATCAGGGTGTCGTCCTCGAAGACGACCGACAGCGGGATATCCTCGGCGACGACGTCCGAGGGCGCGGGCGCCGGCAGATCGAACGCGACGATCTCCCCGCCGCGGACCGGGGTCGCGGCGCCCGCCGGCCTGGCGTCGACGGTGATGCGTCCGTCGCGCAGCCACCCCTGTATGGCGGTGCGCGAAAACTGCGGCAGGCGCCGCGCAAGCGCGCGGTCCAGCCTGAGACCCGTTTCGGTCCCCGACATCTCCAGACAAAACCTCAGCTCGCCGTCCAAACCCTTTCCGCTCACATCAAATCCGGTTAAGCTTGCACGGGCATATCAGAGAGGTAGCCATGCGTCCCCTGTCCCGCGTTTGTCTTGTCCTGGCCCTTGCCGGTCTTACCGCCTGCGGTCGCGACCACCACAAGACCCATCACTGGCCGGCCCAGCGATTCTACGCCCGCGCGGTGAGCGCCCTCAAAGCGGATAATTATCACCACGCGGTGCGCCTGCTCGAGGAGCTCGAGGCGAATTACCCCTATGGCCGCTATGCCGCCCAGGCCGAGATCGTCATCGCCTACGCCTACTACAAGTCGGGCCAACCGGACGCCGCGATCGCCGCCACCAAGCGGTTCATACGCCTTCATCCGACCGATCCGCGCGTTGCCTACGCCTACTACCTCGAAGGGCTTGTCGATTTTCACAAAAATAGCAGCGCTATAGAACGCGCATTCGGCGTAAACCAGCTCGAGGGCCGCGACAGCACCGCCCTGCGCGCGGCCCTGCGCGCCTTCGAGACGGTCGTCACGAAGTACCCGCACAGCGTGTATGCCACCGACGCGGCCGAACGGGTCAATTATCTCATCGATATACTGGCCCGCAACAACATCGCGGTGGCCCGTTACTACTATATCCACGGCGCCTACGTCGCGACCGTCAACCGCTGCAAGCGGGTGATCGAGCACTACCCGCGGACACCAGCCGTGGCCGACGCCCTGGGGCTCATGGCCATGGCCTACGAGCGCATGGGCTTGCGCGATCTGAGCCGGGATACCGCCCGCGTCCTGGCGCGCAATTTCCCCGCAAGCCCCTACCTCAAGCGCCTGCGGCGCGCTCACATCCTCGGCGGCTCGTAGGTTACGGTCACCGGGTAGCGCCAATCCCGCCCGAAGGCCCGCGGCGTCACCCGCGTACCGATGGGCGCCTGTTTGCGCTTGTGTTCGGCGGCCCGCACAAGCCGCAGGACTTCGGCGACGAGCCGCTCGTCGAACCCGGCCGCGACCAGCCCATCGGCGTCCCAGCCCTGCTCGATGTAACGCACGAGCACCGCGTCCAGGACATCGTAGGCCGGCAGGCTGTCGCTATCCTTCTGGCCGAGGCGCAGCTCGGCGCTCGGCGGACGCTCAAGGATCCGTTCCGGGATGACCGGACCTTGGCTGTTGCGGTAGCGGGCGAGCGCATAGACGTCGGTCTTGAAGACATCCTTGAGCGGCGCGTAGCCGCCCGCCATATCGCCATAGAGGGTCGTGTACCCCACGGCGAGCTCGCTTTTGTTGCTGGTTACGGCGACAAGCCCGCGATGGGCGTTGGCGATCGCCATGAGCAAAGTCCCGCGGATCCGGGCCTGGAGGTTCTCGGTCGCCACCGGCCGTCCGGGACCCTCCCAGAGGCCGGCCAGAGCCGCCGCGAAGCCGTCGTAAAGGGCGTCGATCGGGATCACGCCAAGCTCGAGGCCGAGCGCCGCTGCCAGGGCGTGCGCGTCCTCGACGCTCATCGCCTGCGTGTAGCGCGACGGCATCATGACCGGCCGCAGCGTGACGTGCGGCAGGGCGTCGCGGCACAAGACCAGTGTCAGGGCCGAGTCGATGCCCCCGGAAAGACCCAACACCACCGTCTGGAATCCATTGCGTTCGACGTACTCCGCAAGCCCGATCTTCAGTGCCTCGTACAGCGCCCCCTCGCCGTGCGGCCAGGCGGCGCCGGGCCCGGGCTCGGGGCGACCTGCGGCATCGAAGCGCGCGATCGTAAGTTCCTCGGCAAAGGCCGCCGCCCGCACCATCGTCTCGCCCCGGGCGTCCATGACGAACGACATTCCGTCGAATACGAGTTCGTCCTGCGCGCCCACCATGTTGACGTAGGCGATCGCCACACCGCTCTCCGCGGCGCGGGCCGCCGCCACCTGACGGCGCAGACGCTCCTTGTCGCGATGGTAAGGCGAGGCATTGACGTTGACGACGATGCGCGCGCCTGCCGCCGCCGCGGCCCCGACCGGGCCCGATTCCCACATATCCTCACAGATGGTGACGCCGATCTCGGTCCCGCCTACGGTGCGCACCAGCGATTTGCCGCCGGCATTGAAGTACCGCTGCTCGTCGAACACCCCGTAGTTGGGCAGGAGCTGCTTCCGGTAGACGGCGGATATCGCCCCGGCATGCATCCAGGCCACCGCGTTGTACAGCGCCCCGGCCTCGGCCCAGGGAAGCCCCACCAGCATGTCGATGTCCGGGCACGCCGCCGCCAGATCCTCGGCGGCACCGCGCGCCCGGCGCACGAACTCGGCACGCAAAAGCAGGTCCTCGGGCGGATATCCCGTCAAGGCTAGCTCCGGGAACGCGATGAGATCGGCCCCGTGGCGCTCGCGCGCCGTGCGTGCGAACGCCACCATGCGCCGGGCGTTGCCGGCGATGTCTCCGACGTCGCAGCGCATCTGGCAGAGGGCCAGGGTCACCATCAGCGGGCCAGCCGTTTGGCAAGCGCACGGCCCATGTGCGCCGGGGAGTCGACGACCCGCACGCCGGCCTCGGCCAACGCCGCCTTCTTGGCCTGCGCGGTGCCGAGGGTACCGGCTATGACCGCACCGGCATGCCCCATCCGTCGGCCGGGCGGCGCGGTGGTCCCGGCGATGTAGGCGACCACGGGTTTCGTGACATGCTCGCGGATATACTCCGCCGCCGCCTCCTCCTGCGCGCCCCCGATCTCGCCGACCAGCAGGATGCCCTCGGTCGCCGGATCGGCCTCGAAGAGCCGCAGACAATCGATGAACCCCAGGCCATGCACCGGGTCGCCGCCGATGCCGATACAGGTGGTCTGGCCCAGACCCTCGGCGGTCGTCTGGGCCACCGCCTCATAGGTTAGAGTGCCGGAACGCGACACGATGCCGACGACGCCGCGCTCGTGAATGGAGCCGGGCATGATCCCGATCTTGCATTCGCCGGAGGTGATGATCCCCGGGCAGTTGGGCCCGATGAGCCGCGTCGTCGCCGGCAGCAAGGCCTTGACGCGCAGCATGTCGGCGACCGGGATCCCCTCGGTGATGCAGACCACGAGCGCGATGCCGGCGGAGGCGGCCTCGAGAATGGCGTCCGCGGCCATGGGCGCCGGCACGTAGATCACCGAGGCATCCGGTTCGACGGCGGCCACCGCCTCGGCCACGGTATCGAACACCGGCCGCTCGAGGTGGCGCGTACCACCCTTCCCGGGGGTCACGCCGCCGACGATCCGGGTCCCATAATCGAGCGCCTGCTGGCAATGGAAGGTTCCCTGCTTGCCGGTGAACCCCTGGCAGAGGACGCGGGTCTCTTTGTGCACCAGGACGCTCATGAGGTCTGCGCCCGGCGCACCGCGAGCTGCGCCGCCTCCTCCAGGCTCTGCGTGACGTCGCCGTGCAAGCCTCCGTTGGCAAGCGCCCGGCGTCCCTCCTCCTCGCGCGTCCCGACCAGCCGCACCACGATCGGCAAAGGCCGGCCGAGACCGGAGACCGCGAGCAACAGCCCTTCGGCTATGAGATCGCAACGCACGATGCCCCCGAAGATATTCACGAGCACGACCTTGACGCGCGGGTCGCGGGCCAACAAGGTCAAGGCCTCCGCGACCTTCTGCGCGGTCGTGCCGCCCCCGACGTCGAGGAAGTTCGCCGGCCGCCCCCCGGCCTGGGCGATCAGGTCCATGGTCGCCATGGCGAGGCCGGCGCCATTCACGAGGCACCCGATGTCGCCATCGAGGGCGATATACTGAAGGCCGCGCGCGCGGGCCTCTTCGTCCTTGGCGTCGCCCTGGCGGGGATCGCGCAGCGCCTCGAGGGCGGGCTGTCGGAACAGGGCATTGTCGTCGATCTCGATCTTGGCGTCGCCGGCCACGAGCGTGCCGTCCTCGCGCAGGATGAGCGGGTTGATCTCGACCAGCAACGCGTCGAGCCCCCCGGCAAGCCCGACGAGCGCCGACACCGTATCCCCGAAACCCGCCACGGCACGCCCGGAAAGCCCGATCGCCTTGGCCAGCTCGCGGCCCTGGTACGGAGAAAAACCGCGTAGCGTATCTATGACCCGGGATACCGGCTTCTCGCCCTCCTCGACCCCCATCCCGCCCTCGCGGCCCGCGAGCAGCACGCGCGCCCCGGCGCTCCGGTCCAGCACGCAGGCCAAGTAGAGTTCGGAGGCCGCCGGCACCGGGGCCTCGATGAGCAGGGCATCGACCGGTAGGCCGTCCGAAGCCGTCTGGGTCGTGACCAGTCGCGTCCCCAACAGCGCCTCGGCATGCGCCACGGCCTCGTCCGCCGCCACCTCCCGCACCCCGCCGGCCTTGCCGCGGGCCCCGGCATGGATCTGGGCCTTCACCACGCAGCGCGGCACAGACAGGGCCGCGACCGCCGCCGTCACCTCCTCGACCCGCGTCACCACGACCCCGGGCGGTGTCGCGATGCCCCGAGCCGCGAACAAGGCCTTGGCCTGATATTCATGCAAACGCACGCACCCTCCTCCACCGCCGTATCCTGTCGCCATTATGCCATAGAGTGGCGGGACACCTTGCGGCAAAAAGGACCCGCCGCTACCATGGCCGCCACGATCACCGAGGATGCCCCGTGTCCGTCTTTCGAAGCCGCGCCGCACCGATAGCCCTCGGCGCGCTCCTAATCGCCTGTTCGCGCCACCCGACCCCCGAGGCGGGACCGCCGATGATCGTCGACGTCGGGGTGCCGTCTCTGACCAAGGTCGCGCAGGTCGCGAGCGCCGTCGGCGACATCCAGCCGGGGGCAAGCCCCGTCGTCATAGCCCCCGCGGACGGGCGCGTGACCACGGTGGCGGCGATGTCCGGATCCGCGATCGCGGCCGGACAGATCCTTGCGCATCTGCGCCCCGCCGGTCCTTCGGCCACGCCCCGCCGGTCCCTCGCCATCCGCGCCGCCGCGCCGGCCACCGTGACCCGAGTGTTCATCCACAACGGCCAACGCGTGCGGCGCGGGCAACGCCTGTTCGGCCTCGCCGGTCCGCAGATCCGGCAAGCCCGCATACCGTTTCCGGCGGCCTTGCGTCCGGCCCTGCGGATCGGGAAACCGGTGGTGCTGCACAGCCCGCTCGCGCCGCGGTCGCCGCTTCCCGGGACGATCGCCCGGCTGACGAGCCCCAAGATGCCCGATGCGGTCTATGCCTGGATCACGCTGCCGCCGCGCCGCGGTTTCACCGTCGGCAGCCCCTTGCGGGCCGATGTCGCGACCGGAACGAGGACCGGGCTCGTGATCCCCCGGAGCGCCGCCCCCTTGCGCCGCATCGGCACCGTGGTGTTCGTGGTGCATGGCGACCGCGTGCACGAACGGCGGATCCAGGTCGCGCAGGTCCTGCCCGAGGGCGTGGTCGTGCGCTCCGGCCTGCGTCCGGGGACCCGGATCGTGATCCGCCCCCCCGCCCGTCTGGCAAATGGCATGCGCGTGCGAATCACGGCCCGCGGCGCCGGCTGAACAGGGGTCTTTCGTGCGCGTCCCGCCCCGCCCTTTGCGAAAGTGCTATCCTAGGCGCGGCCGGCGCGGGGCCACCGGTCCTGAGGGGTTGCGGCGCAATGCCTCGTTACTTGGTTATGTCACCATGCCACGCGGGGGCGATGCCCCGTTTTGCGGGGGATACGGGCGACGATGGGAATTTAGCGCAATTCCTCCCGCGACTGAAATCGCGGGTTTCCTTGCGAGGAATCTATGAACAAGCGTCTCGCTCTCGCAATCATTCCGACACTACTCGCATGGACCGCGGCACCGGCCGTGGCCGCGAACCTGAAGGAGATCTTTCGCGCGGCCCGCCTTCACGATATGCGCTTCCGGCAATCCGGGGCGTCTTACCGGGAGGCGCGCACGATCAGCCCCGAGGCCCGGTCCGCGTTCCTGCCGCACGTCTCGGCGCAGGCCGACACGAGCTATAACGACCTCACCAGCAAGATCCTCGGCGGCTCAGCCGGCTTCGTCTTCCCAAGCGGCCACTTTACCTTCAACGCCAACGGCTACGACGTCTCCGTCACCGAGACCCTGCTCGACATCCAGGCGCTCTACGCCTGGCGCGCCGCGGGCGACACCGTGCGAGCGGCCCGCCAGCGCTACAGGCTCGCCAAGAGCGATCTCGTCTTGGCGGTGTGCGCCAAATACTTCGGTTTTCTCCTGGCGCGCGACGACCTGCGCCTGCGCCACGCCGAAGAACGGGCCCTGCGCGCCGAATACGCGAGCGCGATGCGCAGTTTCCGGCTGGGCCGTGCCCCCATCACCAACGCCAACGAGGCACAAGCCGGCTACGAGGCCGTACACGCCGCCACCCTCGCGGCCAAAAACGCCGTGCGGCTCGCGCGCGCGCGCATCGAGCGCATGATCGGCGGCCCGGCGCACCACCTGTGGCCCCTGAATATGCACCGCCCGCTGCCGCGCCCGCACGCGGGCGCCTTGGTCGTGGACGAGGCCCGCGCCCTGCGCCACAACCTGGTCTTGCAGGCGGCCCGCGCCCAAGCGCGCGCCGCCGGGGCGAGCGCCCACGCGTTGGCCGCCGCCCGGTATCCGACGATCACGGCCCAGGCCGCCTACAGTTACAGCCGCGCCGGCAACGGCGAGTTCGGGTTCGGGACGATCCTGCGCGACAAGACCATCGGACTCGACTTGACGCTGCCCATCTATCAGGGCGGCGAACTATCGGCCAAGAGCGCGCGCGCCAGCGCCGCCGCCTACCATGCGCGCGTGACCGCCTTGCGCATCCAACGCCGCGTGCAATTCGATGTCCGCCAGGCATTCCTGAACGTGCGCAACGGCTATCACGAAATCCACGCCCTCAAGGCGGCCGAGAAGGCCGCGCGGGTGGCGCTCGCCTCCGAGCGTCTCGGAATGCGCGTCGGCGTGCGCAACAACGTCGACGTGCTGCGCGCCGAACAGGCGTACTACCGCTCCCGGCGCGACCTCGCGCGCGCAACCTACGACTACCTCCTGGGCCGCCTGGAATTGAAGGCCGCGGTGAGCCGCCTGACGGCAGGCGACATCGAACGGCTGAACGCGCTTCTGCACCCGCCCACTGCCCCCGTCCCGGGCAATGGCGGCGGGCCGCGGCGCACCCCGCGCCCGTAAATGGACTCGGCGGCCATCCGCTGCGCGTTTTTGGGCAGCGTCGCGCAGGTGCCGCAGGACGCGTGGAACGCGCTCTCGGGCCCGCAACCCTTTCTGCGCCACGAGTTTCTCCTGGCCCTGGAGGAAAGCGGATCGGTCGGCGACGGCACGGGCTGGGACCCCGAACCTTTGGCGGTCTATCGGGGCGCGCGGCTCGCGGCGCTCGTCCCGCTCTACCGCAAATCGCACTCCTATGGCGAGTACGTCTTCGACTGGGCCTGGGCCCGAGCCTACGAAACGGCCGGCCTCGCCTATTACCCGAAGCTCGTCGCCGCCGTCCCCTTTACGCCGGTGGGCGGACGCCGGTTCCTGTGCGGCGCCGACCGCCCCGGCGCGGACGTCGCCCAGGCCGCGGCCGATGCGGTGCGCACGCGCGCCTGCGCGACCGGCGCGTCCTCCGTCCACTGGCTGTTCACCGACGCCGCCGACACCGAGACCCTCGCGCGCGCCGGTTTCTCCCGGCGCACCGGCTTTCAGTTCCACTGGCACAACCCCGGTTGGTCCTCGTTCGCCGACTACTTGGCCGCGCTGTCTTCGCCCAAGCGCAAGAACATCCGGCGCGAACGCCGGCAGGTGGCCGACGCTGGCGTCCGGTATGCCGTCTACGAAGGGCCGGCATTGCGCGAATCCCTGTGGGACGTCTTTTACGACCTCTACATCGCCACGATCGCCAAGTACGGGGCGATACCCTACCTCACGCGCGCATTCTTCTCGCGCATCGGGGCCGCGGTCCCCGGCGTGGTCCTGATCATGGGGTACGCGGCCGGGGCACCGGTGGCGGGCGCGCTCTTCTTTCGGGATGCCACGACCCTGTATGGCCGCTACTGGGGGGCGCTGGCCGCCATACCGGGCCTCCATTTCGAGACATGCTATTACCAGGCAATCGACTATTGCCTCGCGCACGGCCTTCAGCGCTTCGAGGCGGGGGCGCAGGGCGCCCACAAACTGAGCCGCGGCTTCCTCCCGGCGCCCACCTATTCGATGCACTGGCTCAGCCACCCCCAGTTCCAGCGCGCGGTTGACGACTTCCTGCTGCGGGAAAACGCGGGGCTTGAGCTGACCTTAGACGAATTGAACGAACACACGCCGTTTCGCGCGCCCTCATGACCGTTTGGCTCACCCCCCACTCGCTCGCCTTTCCGCCGGCGGAGGACGCCCCCGCCGATGCGCCGCTCGCGGCGGGAGGCGACCTCTCGCCCGGGCGCCTGTTGCGCGCCTACGCGGCCGGAATCTTCCCTTGGTACAACGAGCCGCCCATCTTGTGGTGGTCGCCGGACCCGCGTATGGTGCTGATGCCGGCCGAGCTGCGCATCAATCGCAGTCTCGCCAAGGCCATGCGCAAGGACCCTTTCGCCATCACCTTCGATACGGCGTTTCCCGCCGTCATCCGGGCCTGCGGGGCCCCGCGCCCCGGACAATCCGGGACCTGGATTACGCCCGATATGGTCGCCGCCTACGAAGACCTGTTTCTCCGCGGTCACGCCCATAGCGTGGAGGCCTGGCAAGACGGGGTACTGGCAGGCGGACTCTACGGCATCGCCTTAGGGGGCGCCTTTTTCGGGGAATCCATGTTCAGCAGGGTCAGTTACGCCTCGAAGATCGCCTTCGTGCATCTCGTCTTGCGTCTGCGCGAGACCGGGTTTTCGCTGATAGACTGCCAGGTCGCATCCGACCACATGGCCTCCCTGGGGGCGCGCGCCATAGCACGCCGGACCTTTCTCCAACACCTGCGCCACGCCATCCAGCGGCCGATCGCCGCCGGCCGCTGGAACGAGGCGCCGGGGGCCCGATCATGAGCGCCGCCCAGGGCGAGCCGCCGCTGTTTTTGTCCGCGACCCATCCGTGCAGCTACCTGCCCGACCAGACCGCCAGCACGCTGTTTATCGACCCGCGCTTCCCAGTCACCCCGAAGCTCGTCGGCGACCTCGCGCGCCAGGGCTTTCGGCGCAGCGGGGACCTCCTTTATCGCCCCCATTGCCAGGACTGCCAGGCCTGCGTCCCGGTGCGCATCCCGGTCGACCGGTTCGCACCCAGCCGCGCCCAAAGGCGCGCTTTCGCGCGCAACGAGGATCTCCAGGTGCGCGCAAGGCCCGCAGGATTCGACGCCGAGCATTTCGTGTTGTTTCTGCGTTACCAGAACGCCCGCCACCCCGGGGGCACCATGGCCAACCTCGACCCGCCGGGCTATATGCGCTCGCTTGTCGGCCGCCACGCAGACACGACCTTCTACGAATTCCGGGCCGCGGGGGCGCTGGCGGCGGTCGCGGTGGTCGACCTGCTCCCGGATGGGCTATCGGCGGTCTACACCTTTTACGATCCCTCCCTGGCGCCGCGCGGGCTTGGCACCCACGCCATCCTCTGGCAAGTCGCCGAGGCGCGCCGGCGCGGGCTGCCCTTCCTGTATCTCGGATACTGGGTCAAAGGCAGCGCCAAGATGGCCTACAAGACCCGATTTCGGCCGCTCGAGGCCTACCGCGACGGCCTCTGGTCGGCGCTCGCCGAATCGTAAGCGCGCGGGGGTACGCGCCCCCCGAAAATGTCTTTACGGGACCACGGGCTTCGGGTATGGTAAGCGCCTTCTCCAGGAGCGCGAGAGTGTCTAAAGAAGAACATATCGAAATGGAGGGTACGATCGTCGACACCCTGCCCAACACCTTGTTTCGCGTCAAGCTCGACAACGGCCACGTCGTCACCGCGCACATATCCGGCAAGATGCGCAAAAACTACATCCGCATCCTCACGGGCGACAAGGTGACGGTGCAACTCACCCCCTACGACCTCACCAAGGGCCGTATCGTCTTTCGCGCCCGTTAGCCCCATTAGCCGGCCGGCGGCACGGGCTCAAGAAGTCTTGGGTCCGACGAGCAACGCCTCGGGCACATGAAATTTCACGCAGCACGCGATGTCGAGGATCACCCCGGGACGCGCGCGCACGCTGACCCAGAGCAGGTTCAACCTCAGGTTCATATCCGCGAACACCACCTCGGGAAAACCCTTCAGGATGCCGTCGACCCGGCTTATGACCTCGCGGCGCTCGCGCCCGGGGCGATCCTTAAGCCCCGGGAACAGCATCATGAAGTCGCCCAGCAGCCGTCCGGACTCATCGCGCGTCGGTACCCGCTCGCAGAGCGGGCACGCCGGCAACAATCCCTCCGTAGACGATCGCAGGGTCCGTTGCCGCTCGGCGGCGAGTCTACTCCTGTATGCCCACGGGCTTTTCGGCATAATCGAACACGAGGCCGTCGTTTTCCTCCCGCACGCTCACCGAGCCGCCATTCACGAGCCGCCCGAACAGGAGTTCGTTGGCAAGCGGCTGTTTGATCCGCTCCTGGATGATGCGCGCCATGGGGCGCGCCCCCATGGCCACGTCGTAACCATGGCGGGCAAGCCACTTGCGCGCCGAAGGCTCGACGTCGATCGCCACTCCCTTCTCCTCGAGTTGCCCTTCGAGTTCGACGACGAACTTGTCGACCACGTGCGCAATCGTCTCGGGCGACAACGCGCCGAAACTTATGACGGCGTCGAGCCGGTTGCGGAATTCCGG
>DAIDMD010000075.1 GCA_027449165.1 Acidiferrobacter sp.
CGTGCTGTTGCCATAGTTGACCGCGAATACGAAGCGTGCCGCCGTGTCGAGTGTCAACGAGAAGGGGTAGCCGCCGGTCGGTACGTGCCCGACGTGCGTGAGGCGGCCGTCGGCCTGGTTGATGCGAAAGATCGAGATGTCGTTGGCGCTGGTGTTGGCGACAAAGAGGTAGCGCCCGCTCGGATCGATGACCAGCGAGTCCGGATGGTGGTCGAAGGGTTCGGTCACCCGGTCTTTCAGGGTCAGCCGCCCGTGGGCCCCGATGGCAAGCACCAGAAGGACATTCGCCCGGAAGTCGGCGACATACAAAAACCGTCCGTCGGGGCCGACCGCGAGCCCATAAGGGCCGTCGCCCGGGGGTTCATGAAACAGCCCCAGGGGCATGAGTGCCGCGTGATCCGGCGCGCGCCGATACATGCCGATCGTGGCGTTCCCGAAGTTTGCGACATAGGCATAGCGGCCGTTCGGCGTGAAGGTCACGGAGTAGGGCTTGGCCCCCGGCGCCTCATGGACGCGGCCGTCGGGGATCAGCACGCCCCGCCCGCGGCGCATGCGGTAGATGCCCACCGTGCTGTCGCCGCTGTTGGCGACGTAGATGTCGTGTCCCCCGGGGCTTGCGGTCACACTGAAGGGGTTGGTGCGTGGCCCCTGAAGACGCACCGCGGCGCGCGCGAGCCTGCCGTCGGCGGGGTCTATCCGATAGGCACTGACGGCGTGCGCGAGGCTGTCGGCGGTGATCACATAACCCAGCGGATCGGCGATGATCGACTCCGGTCCCCCTGGGGTCGGCACCGATTGCGATGCCACGAGGTTGCCCTTGTCGTGCTCGGCGTAGACGCCGATCGTGCTGTTGTTGTAATTGGCGACATACACAAAGGTGTGGGCGCGCGCCACGCCGCCCAGGAGGCATAGCCCGAGGATCAGAAGGGGCGTGCTCCGGTATCGATCCGCGACCACCCGCGTCAGTCCGTGCTCAGACACTAATATAAGTCCATCCGCGGCGCTGGAGCCGGACGATCTCGGCGATTGCCGAGGGTACGATCACCGTCTGCGGCAGGAGGTGCGGATCAATGCCCTTGCGGCGCTTGAGGCGGTTGATCGTATCCTGGCACGCGGCGAATATCAGGTTCGGATAGCGCGCCTGAAGGGCGGCGATGCGCGCCGGAAACGGCGACAGGTGGCGGCGCAGGAGCGCAAGCCCCGGGCCATCGGCCAGGATCTCGACCTTCGCCTGCCGGTGATCGGCGCGGTAACGGGCGAGCAGGTGCTGGGCCTCCTCGAGCACCTGACGCATATGGGTGCGGTCGCCGTTGTCCAAATGAAACAGGACCTTGGTGGTGAGGTGGGTCGTGGCCCGCGCGATCGCGGCCACCGGGCGCGGCGGCACAGCCGGGGCCCACAAGGCGCGCAACGACCAGCCGAGGGTCACCCCGATCAAGAGCACGATGGGCGCAATCAGCGGGGCCAGGCGCGAGGCCAGATGCCGGCGCGGCGTTTCGCGGTGTCTTGGCGCCGGCGTGGTATCGTAGGCGAGCCGCACCAGATCCGAGACCTTGCGCAATTCACAGACCTTGCGGTTCAGCTCCGGGTCGTTGTTTATGAGCGGATAGACGCGGCCCTTCTCATCGCCGTCGATCTGGTTATCGACGAAGGCGTTGAGGAATTCATCCGAGAGCCCGGGTCCTTCCGATTCGGTCATTTCACTCTCCGCATCCTTGGTGTGGGGGCGGCGGCCGCCATATCCGGGAGTAACAGGGCCTTCAAGGCCGCGCGCGCACGACACAGCCGACTCATGACAGTCCCGCCCGGTATGCCCAGTATGGACGAGACCTCATTATAAGAGAAACCTTCTAAATCAACCAGGGTCACGACCTGTCTCTGTCCTTGAGGGAGCCTCGCGATGGCCGCGCGCACGCGCGTGGCGAGTTCCGAACGCAGGTGCTCGGTCTCGAGGCAGTGGTCGCACGCGATGTCCATGTCATCGATGTCTTCGGCCTCGCGTTCGCGCCGATGATGGTCGCGAAAGCAGTTGGTCATGATGCTGAAAAGCCATGCCTCTTCGGCCCCGGGATCCCGGAGCTGATCGTGTTTTTGCCAGGCCTTGGTGAGTGTCTCCTGGACCAGGTCGTCGGCCAGGGAGGGGTTATGGGTCCAGGCATAGGCGATACGATAGAGGCGCGGGCGGCTGGCCTCCAGGGTCTTTTTGAACTCCCGCGAGCGGCATAACAACTGACGGATGCCCATATTCGATTCTCCTCGGGTGGTGGGACGGTGCCCTATCGTTATTTATTCCGAAACGGGGCGAGTTTATGCCCGAGGCGCGCCCAGGGGAAGCATGGGGCTGATCAGCGGTCGGCGATCTCGCCGCGCGCCCACCGGCCGAGCACATACGGGTAGAGGGCATGCTCGAGGGCGAGCACGCGCGCCGCGAGCGCCGCCGGGGACTCCCCCGGGATCACCGTAAGTCCGGCCTGGGCGATGATCGGGCCGCCATCGACGGCGTGGGTGACGAGGTGCACCGTGGCCCCATGGATACGCGCGCCGGATGCGAGGGCGCGGCGGTGGGTGTCGAGCCCGGGGAACGCCGGTAAAAGCGAGGGGTGGATGTTGAGCAGGCGCCCCTGGTAACGGCCTACGAAGTCCGCGCCCAAGACCCTCAGAAAGCCGGCCAGCGCGATGATATCCGGCGCCAGATCGTCCAGCGCCGTCGCCAGGGTCTCCTCGAAGGCCGCGCGCGTGGCAAACCGGCGATGATCGACGAGGCGTAGCGCAAGACCCTGATCGCGCGCGTAGTCGACGGCCGGGGCCGTGGGGTTGTTGCTGACCACGCCTGTGATCGCATAGCCCTGTTCGGGGGCCTCTTCTTGCAAGGCGCGCAGGTTGCTGCCGCGCCCCGAGACCATGACCGCAACCCTCAAGGGCGGTCTCAGGCCCATGCGAATTCGCCGGGGCCCTCATCGACACGGCCGATGACAAACGGTGCCTCCCCGTGATCACGGAGCACGGCCTCGGCGACCCCGGCATCGGCGGCATCGACCACCACCACCATACCGACGCCGCAGTTGAAGGTCCGGTACATCTCCTCCTCGGCGATGTCTCCGCCCTCCTGAAGCCAGCCGAAGATCGCGGGCCGCGACCAGGATGATCGGTCGATGACCGCGCGCCGGCCCTCGGGGATTACGCGCGGGACATTGCCAGGCAGCCCTCCACCCGTGATGTGCGCCATGGCGTGGACGTCGATCGCGGCATGGAGGGCGAGCAGGGCCTTCACATAGATGCGCGTGGGCGCGAGCAGGATGTCGTCGAGGCGGCGGTCGCCGACGGTCGCGGTGAGATCCGTCCCGCGTCGGGCGAGGACCGCCCGCGCCAGGGAGTAACCGTTGGAGTGCAGCCCCGACGAGGGCAGCCCGAGGATGATGTCACCGTCTTTGACGCGGCGGCCGTCGATCAGGCGTTCCCGTTCCACCGCTCCCACGCAGAAGCCGGCCAGGTCATAGTCCTGATCGCGGTACATCCCCGGCATCTCCGCGGTTTCGCCGCCGACCAGGGCCGCACCCGCCAATTCGCAGCCACGACCGATTCCGGCGATAATACGTTCGGCTTTGCGGACGTCGAGTCGGCCCGAGGCGAAGTAATCCAGAAAAAAGAGCGGCTCGGCCCCTTGCACGACGATATCGTTGGCGCACATGGCGACCAGGTCGATGCCGATGTCGTCATGGCGATCGAGCGCGATCGCCAGCAGCAGTTTTGTGCCCACGCCGTCGGTGCCCGAGACCAGCACGGGGTCGCGATAGCGCCCGGACAGCGCAAAGAGCGCGCCGAACCCGCCAAGACCCGCGAGGACTCCGGGGCGGGTGGTTTTGGCGGCGATCGGCTTTAGGGCCTCGACCAGGGCATCGCCAGCCTCGATGTCGACGCCGGCGGTACGATAGCTCAAGGGGTTTGGGGTCTTGGGTTCAGTCACTGGGGTCTTGTCACAGGCGGGCTCCGAGATGGCCGTTATGTTAGGGCCTGGGACCCTGCAAGTAAATCTTGACTTCGGTCGGCGCGCACGGGTAAACGGGGACCGCACGCCCGGCGCTGCTGTGCCCGCACTGTGAGAGGGATGTCCGCGTGAAAAGACTGCAGCATCTACCCAACATGATCACGCTTTTGCGGATGGCGTTCGTACCGCTTCTGATCCTGGTCCTGAAGGATCACCATTACCTCGAGGCCCTGTGGGTGTTCCTGATTGCGGGGATATCGGACGGTCTGGACGGTTATATCGCCAAGCGGTTTGGTTTCGTGAGCCAGCTCGGCGCCATTCTCGATCCCCTGGCCGACAAGATCCTGTTGGTGAGCGCCTATGTGATGCTGGCGCTGCTGGCGCTCGTGCCGTTCTGGCTGGTGCTTGTGGTGACCTTCCGGGACGCGCTTATCGTCGGCGGCTACCTCGTTTATACCTCGCTGTACGGGCCGGTATCGATGCGCCCGAGCCGGGTGAGCAAGTTCAACACCTTCACCCAGATCCTGCTCGTGGTGTTCCTGCTCACCGAGCGCGCCTTCGCGTTTCATGTCGCCCACATCCAGGCGGCGCTCGTCTTTGTGGTCCTTGTCACGACGATCGCAAGCGGCGGACACTATCTGTGGACTTGGGGAATCGTGCGGGAGGTCGAGGCAGGACGTGCTGGGAGAGACTGAACGCCGGGTCCTGTATGCCGTCGCGATATTGCTGGCGGCGGGTGCCGTGATCTATGTCCTGGCGCCGGTGGTCACCCTGTTCCTGTTGGCCTCGCTCATCGCCTACATCGCCAATCCGCTGGTCTCGCGGGCGCAACGCGCCGGCGTGCCGCGCAGCGCCACCATCCTTCTTCTGCTGCTGTTGCTGGTGTTTGCGGTCGCGGCTCTGGCATTCGCGCTCGTACCCATGGCGCAAAGGGAGTTCACGACGTTCACCGCGCATGCGCCGGCCTATATGGACTGGTTGCAGGCGCGTATCCTGCGCGCCACCCATGGTCGCTATACGCCCGATCTCCACGCACTGAAGCGGCATATCCTGGCGCAATGGCAAGGGGTGGGGGCCGACGTCGCCCGGCTCCTGCCGGTGGCCACCGCCTCCGGCCTGCACATCCTCGTAGCGCTCGCGCGACTCATGCTGATCCTTGTCGTGACCTTCTACCTGTTGCGCGACTGGGACGACATTGGCGCCACCGCCGTGGAGATCCTGCCGGGTCGTTACCGCGAGCCGATAGTGCGCTTCGCAGGCGAGGTCGATGTCCAGCTCGGCCGGCTCCTGCGCGGCCAGCTCACGGTCATGATCGCGCTTGCCATACTCTATACTGTCGGTCTGAGCATAGCCGGCCTGGATCTGGCCCTGCCGGTCGGTGTCGTGACGGGATTTTTGAGCTTCATCCCGTATCTCGGGTTTTTTACCGGGCTTTTCACCGCGAGCCTCGCGGTGTTGCTGCAGTACCATGACGTGAGGCATCTTCTGTTCGTGTTCGCGGCCTTTGGCTTTGGAGAGATGATGGAGAGCATGGTCCTCGGCCCGCGGCTCGTGGGCCGTTCGATCGGTCTGCACCCGCTGCTTGTGATCTTCGCGGTGCTGACCGGAGGGCAGCTTTTCGGGTTTGCCGGGATCTTGCTGGCCCTTCCGGTCTCCGCGGTGCTCATGGTCTGGCTAAGACGCGTCCATGCCCGTTATCGCCACAGCGCGTGGTCCGAATGACGCGCCAGCTGCCGCTCGATCTGTCGGTGCGCGATCGCCCCTCGTTTGAAAATTTCTGGGCGACCGAGAATGGCGCGGCGCTCGCCGCCGCGCGCGCCTTCGCCGAGGGGCGGCCGGGGCCCTTGTATCTGTTCGGCCCCGAGGGCTGTGGCAAGACCCATCTCCTGGCGGCCGTGGCACGCGTGGTCCAGGGAGGTGGCCCCTGCGCGTTCCTGTCGCTCGCCCATACCTCCCCGATGGCCTGGCAAAGTCTTGCCGATCTGCCGCCCGAGAGTACGGTCTGTGTTGATGACATGGAGGCCTTGGCGGGGCACGCCGATGGCGAGCGGCAGCTGTTCGTGCTGTTCGAGACACTGGCGCCGGCGCGACGCATCGTGCTGGCCGGACGCAGTAACCCCGCCGGCCTAGCGGTGACCCGCGATGACCTGCGGACGCGGCTTGGAAGCGGCCCGATCGTGGCCATGCGCCGTCTGTCGGATGAGGTCAAGGCCCAGGCCCTCTGTCACCGCGCCTCGCTTAGGGGACTGCAGCTGAATGATGCGGCATGTGCCTATCTTTTGGCGCACGGTCCGCGCGATCCGCGGGCGCTTTTCGCGTTGCTGGAAGACCTCGATCGCGAGACCCTGGCGGACGGACGGCGCCTTACCATCCCGTATCTGCGCGCCGTCCTCGCGCGTCCCTAGAGGGGGTGGTACGCAGGGTGGGGACTTACGTCGGGGCCGGCGCCAGTCTTTGTGCGATACGCGCCACGCGCTCCCCGAGCGCCAGACACAAGGTCTTTTCCTCGGTGGTCACCGGCCGATCGTCGCGCGCGCCGGCCAGATGGCTCGCGCCGTAGGGTGTGCCGCCGGAGGCGGTGGTGGTGAGCATGGGCTCGGTGTAGGGGATGCCGACCAGCAGCATGCCGTGATGCCAGAGCGGCACGCTCATCGACAATAATGTCGCCTCCTGACCGCCATGCAGGGTGCCGGTGGAGGTGAACATCCCGGCGGGCTTGCCGGCCAGCGCGCCGGCGAGCCACAACGGCGTCGTGGTCTCGAGAAAGTGTTTGACGGGAGCGGCCATGTGACCAAAGCGCGTGGGACTGCCCAGGATCAGACCGTCGCAGTGGCGCAGGTCATCGAGATCGGCGTACGGCGGCCCGCTCTCGGGGATCGCCGGGGCGCAGGCCTCCGGCGCGGGCGACACCTCCGGCACGGTACGGACCACGGCTTCGCACCCCGGGACCGATGCCACGCCGCGCGCCACCAGGTCGGCCATGCGTCGCACACTGCCATGGCGGCTGTAATATAGCACCAGAATCCGGGTCATGAGGGGTCGCCGGACGCGGCGCGTGCCACGAGGTCTGCGAACGCCTGATGGTCCATGAGGCCGTGGGCGGCCACGAGGTCTGCGATCGGCCGGCCGCTGGCCTCCGATTCCTGCGCCACGCGCGCCGCCGCGCTATAGCCGATCGCGCGGTTCAGCAAGGTGGCCAGGCCCACGCTGGCGTGCGCATAGGCCCGACAACGGTCGCGATCGGCCTCGATGCCGGTAAGGGCCCGCCGGGTCATCGCGGTCATGGCCCGGGTCAGCCAGTCCATCATGTCAAACAGCGCGGACCCGAGCGCCGGCATCATGACGTTGAGTTCGAGTTGACCGGCCTGGGTCATGGCGGCCACGGCGGCGTCTTGTCCGAGGACCTGGTAGCAGACCTGATTCAACATCTCGAGCATGACCGGATTGACCTTGCCTGGCATGATGCTCGATCCCGGCTGCACCGGCGGCAAACGGATTTCGGCAAGGCCGGTGCGCGGTCCCGAGGCCAGCAGCCGCAGGTCGTTGGTGATGCGTGTGAGTTCGAGCGCAAGCCCGCGGATAGTCGCCGACAGCTGCATGATGTCGGCCATGGATTGCATCTGCGCGCAGAGGTCGGGCGCCGGGCGCAAGGCCTCGCCGGTGAGCGTGGCGAGTTCGGCGCATACCTGTTTGGCGTAATGGGGCGGGGTATTGAGGCCGGTCCCGACCGCGCTGCCGCCGAGCCCCAGTTCGCCCAGGTCGACAGCGGTATCTTGTATGCGCCGGGCGCAGCGCTTTAGGGTCCATGCATAGGCCGAGAACTCGCGCCCAAGCGTGGTCGGAACGGCGTCTTGCAGGTGTGTGCGGCCGCTCTTTACGGTGTCTTGTTCGCGCGCGGCCAGGGCATCGAAGGCGCGCGCCATGTCGTGGGTGGTGGATACAAGACGCGTGAGCTTGGCAAGCGCCGCCAAGCGTATGGCAGTCGGGATGGTGTCGTTCGTGCTCTGCCCCATATTGACATGATCGTTGGGGTGCAGCGGGTGGTAGACGCCGCGTTCGCCGCCGAGCGCCACGTTGGCGAGGTTGGCGATGACCTCGTTGGTGTTCATGTTATGGCTGGTGCC
>DAIDMD010000076.1 GCA_027449165.1 Acidiferrobacter sp.
GATCACCGCCACCGGACCGCCGCCGGGCGGCCCCATGTGTTCGGCCCGCGTCGACACGTGCACCGCCGTCTCGCCTGTCAGCCCGGCGAGCAGGGCGGCGACGACGCAACGCGAATAGCGCATGTCGCTCACGTCGCCATCGGTCCACATCGTATGCCGCCGCCCGCGAATGCGATGACTGGGGTCGGCGTCCGACTTGGCGAACACGGCGCCGATGCGCCGGCCGTCGCACGAGCCTGTATCCGGCAGACCCAGGCCGGCGAGGAGCCGGCGCACGCTGTCGATGTCGATGATGTCGCGCATCACCGTATGTCCGATCCGCCACGGCCCCGCCCACCCGGGCGCGTTGGCGAACAGGACGATGTCGTTGTAGTCCATACCGGGCTTGACCGAAACATGCGCGACACCCGAAAAGAGTTCGCCACGGGCGAGCGCCTCCTCGCCGCAGACCTCCGCCGGGACCTCCTCCAAGGCCAACGCCACGCCGAGCGCCGATGCGCCCCGGGCGCGGGCGCCGGCCGCCCCGCTCACATCGGTCGCCCCCGCCAGCGCCCCCTTGATGTGCACAAGATGCACATCCGGCGGCATCACCGACAGCGCCGCCATGAGCCCCCGCACAACCCGCGCCGTCTCGGCCATCGTCTGCACCGCATCGCCCGTAAGCGGCCCCGTCCGCCCGCGCGCGATGGCAAGCCCCCTGCCGGCCGTGCCCTCCGGGGCCTGCGGCCCGGCCGTGCGGGTGACAACCACATAATGCGGGCAGACCACGCCCTCCGTGCCGCCGGAAAACGACAGCATCACCCGTTCTTCCACATCGGCCTCGTCGCTCCCCCAGGCCTGCGCCAGCAGCCGGCTAAACGCGCGCACGGCAAGATCGCGGGAGAAGTCGTTCGCGCCCCCGTTTCCTTCGGTCTTGCCGATGATGCAGACGATGTCGTTCGCGTCGACCCGGCCGGCGGCGAGCGCACCGGCAAGCCCGCTGGTATCCGCCGGGTGCCGGGCCTCGAAACGGTGAACGCCGGCTTTCCTATTCAAAATGGCACGCGCGGCGTCACCCCGGTCCGCTCGGGGATATTGATCTTGTAGACATCGCCCTGATCGATCTCCTGGGGGCCGTCGACGGCGCAGAGCGCCTCCACCACCTCCGCGGAATTGGCGGTGAACACCGTCACCGGGCGGTCGATCGCCATCGGGAAATCGTGCCACGTGCCGGCGTGGATCATGATGCCGGTCCCGGGCGGCATCCGAAACGCCGTCAGCGTCTCGAAATCCGGCAGATCCCGGCCCTCCTCGTGATTGGGCCTGGCCAGCACCATGACAAACGGCACCGACCCGAGCCCGAGGAAGATCTGGGTCATGCGCAGGTGGCGCTCGAACCACGTGAGGTGCGGATCCCGGTGGGAGATGCGCGCGGTGCGCACCACCGCTTGCCCGTGATAGCGGAAATCGAGGTTCTGCCCCTCCTCCACGGACCCGGCATAAAAGGGGATGCCAAGCCCCGCCTGGAGCACGTCCTCACCGATGAATATACCGTAATCGCGCGTACTCTCAGGCGTCGCATCGCACATCGGCACATCGAAAACCGCCTCTTCCCTCAAAAAGCATCCGACCATGTCGGGAAACCGCATAACGCCTCCTTCAGCAGATTGAAAGCGACCCTGTCGCGATAAAGCCGCGTCGAACGAATATCGTCTTGCGGCGCGATGTCGGCCTGCAGCGCCTCCTGCAGCCTCTCCCGCGTGCAGGCCGCCGTGCGTCCCGCCCTCAAGACGGCCGCTGCCGTCCGGGCCAGAACGGGCACCGGTCCGACGCTCGCAAGACCGATACGCACGCAAAGCCCCTCGCGCCCCGCCTGTCCGGCGAGCGCCAGCGTCACCTTGCTGATCGCCTGCGCGCGCCGCGTGCCGACCTTGCGGAAATACTGATGGCTGCCCGCATCAGGCACCGGCACCAGGAATGAATGGACGATCTCGTCGGCCGCGCAGGCGGTGGTCTTGTAGCCGGTATGGAACTCCTCGTAGGGCAGACTGCGCAGGCCGCGCTCGCTCGCCAACCGCACCTGCGCCCCATAGGCGAGCAGCACCGGCGGGTTGTCGGCCGCCGGCGACGCGTTCATGACGTTGCCCCCGAGCGTGGCGCGGTTCTGGATGGCCCGCGAACCGGTGGCCGCGGCCGACTGCGCCAGCAGCGGCAGGCGCGCGCGGATCACGGCATGGCGGCCCAGCGCCGTGCAGGTGACGAGCGCGCCGATCTCGATGCCGGCCTCGGTCTCGCGGATCCCGGCAAGGGCGGCGAGGGCGCTTAGGTCGAGATACGAGCCCGCCGGGTCCCAGCCCCCGGCCATGAGATCGGTGGCGCCTGCCACGCACACCGCCGGCTCCTGCGCGCGGATGCGCAATGCGCAGGCAAGATCGCGCGGCCGCCACCAGCGGCCGCTCACGGCGCCGCCGCCCGGGCGATCGCCCGGTAGATGCCCTCGAAGCCGGTGCACCGGCAGAGGTTCCCGGCGAGCGCCTCCTGCATCCGGGCGCGATCCGGCCGCGGACACTCCGCGAGCAGGGCGTGCGCGGCCAGTACCATGCCCGGCGTGCACATGCCGCACTGCGTGCCGCCCTCGAAGACGAAATGCCCTGACAGCGGGTCGTCGTCGGGGAGCCCCTCGACGGTAAGAACGTCGGCGTCCTCGGCGTGCGCAAGCGGCACGAGGCAGCTGTTCACGAGCCGCCCGTTCAAGAGCACCGCGCACGCCCCGCACTCGCCCTCCCCGCAGCCCTCCTTCACCGACGTGCAGCCGCGGGCCCGCAGATAATCGAGCAGACGATCGGCCGGGCACACCGTCTCCGCAAGCCGTCGGCCGTTGACGCTACAGCGCAATCGCATGGCGCCCTCCCTTGGCGCCCTCTATGGCCGCCATCACATCCTCGGGCAGGACCGGTACGCCAGACAGCGCGATGCCGAGCGCGGCGTTGATGGCGTTGACGATGGCCGGCGCCGGCCCATCCATCGGCAGTTCGCCGATGCCGGTGGCGCCGCGCGGTCCCGCGCCTTGGCCGTTTTGCTCGAACACCACCCGAATGGGCGGCAGATCCGCGCTGGTCGGCAGGATGTAGTTCGTGACCCGGTTGTTCGCCATCACGCCGTCGGCGCCGAACACCACCTTTTCGGTGAGCGCAAATCCGATGCCCTGCGCGATACCCCCTTCGATCTGGCCGGCCGCGACCACCGGATGCACGATTCGGCCAACCTCCTGCAGCGCGAAGAAGTCGCGCACCGTGACTGCGTACGTCACCAGGTCGACCTCCACCTCCGCCACGTAGCAGGCCCAGGCGAAGCTGCCGTAGGGCGCCCCCTGGAACGTGGCCTCGTTCCAGGCCGATGCCGGGGCGACGTACTCGGACATGCACACCAACGGCCCGCAAGCGGCATGAAACCGCGCGCAGCCCTGGGCGAAGGCCTGCGGGTCGTGCGGCACGGGCAGTCCGCCTTGGGCGCGCAGGCGCTCCAGGACGTCGGCTGCCGCCTGCTCGAGGATCCGCCCGACCACCATGCAGGTCCGCGACGCCACGGTCGGTCCGGAATTGGGCACATCGCCGGTGTCCGCCACCGCCACCTGCACCCAGTCGTACGGGATCGTGAGCGCGTCGGCGACGATCTGGGCGAGCGTCGTCTGCATGCCTTGGCCCATCTCGGTGTTCGAGCAGAGGATCTCGACCGTTCCTTCGGCACGGACCCGCAGCCCGGCGCGCGAGGCCAGATGGCGCTCGCCGTTGCCGGTAAATCCCGCGCCGTGATAGAAGGTCGCGATCCCGAGACCCCGCCGGCTCCTCTTTTCGCGCGCGTTCCACGCCCGGCAGGCCTTCTGCCGTTCGTCGTAGGCGCTGTGCGCGAGCGCCCGGCGCAGGATCCCGGGCATGTCGATCCCCTCCACGCGCTGGCCCGCCGGCGACACGTCGCCGTCGCCGAGCAGGTTGCGCGCGCGCAGCTCCACGGGCGACACGCCAAGGTGCCGCGCCAGATCGTCCATGGCGCATTCGAGGGCGAAGATGCTCTGCGGCGCGCCGAACCCGCGAAACGCGCCGAACGGCGGGTGGTTGGTGGCCACCGCGCGCCCGCGCACGCGCACGTGCGGACAGCGGTAGGGCCCTGCGGCATGGATAACGCCGCGGGACAGCACCACCGGGCTTAAGGTGACATAGGCGCCGCCGTCGATCACGAAATCGATATCCATGAACCGGAGGCGGCCGTGGCGGTCGGCGCCTAAGCGCACGATCGACCGCGACGGGTGGCGCTTGGGTGTCACGGCCATGTCCTCGGCGCGATCGTAGATGAGCGAAACGCTCCGCCCCGGCGCCTTCAACGCCAAAAGCGCCGCATGGATGGCAATGTGCGACGGATATTCCTCCTTGCCCCCGAACGCCCCGCCGGTCGCGCACGGACGGATGCGGACGGATCCGGCCGGAAGACCGGTGGCGACCGCCACCGCCGCCTGCACGTAGTAGGGACACTGCATGGACCCTTCGATAATCAAGGTCCCGTCTTGGTAACAGGCCACCATACCCTGCGGTTCGATATACAGATGCTCCTGCGCCCCGGTGACATAAGTACCGCGCCATTCGATCTCGGCCGCTGCCTTGGCGGCATCACCCTTGCGCAGCTCGTATTCCTGAAACACTGTGCCGTCCGCGGCCCGAGCGAGCGCCGCGTCGATATCGAACACCGGCCCCGCCCCGGGCTCCTCCTCGATCCGCACCGCCGCCGCGGCCTGCGCGAGCGCGCGCCGATCGGGATGGGCGAGAAGGACCACGGGCTCACCGGCATGCCGGAAGCGGTCCTTGACGAGCGCGGGCTGATCGTCTGTGATCATCTGCACGCAGTTGCGTCCCGGGATGTCGTCGCCGGTCACCACGACATACTCGGCCCAAGCCACCTCGGGGCCCCAATGAACGGCCGCAACGCGGCCACCGGGCAGGCGCGTGCGGATGGTGCATGCGTGCAGGACGTCGGCGCGCCCGAGATCGGCCACATACCGTGCGCGGCCGCGCACCTTGTCGTACCCGTCCTTTCGCGGCGGACATTCCCGTGCGTTCACCACCCCTCCTTACCCTTGGCCGTTGCCTTCGCATAAGCACGTTTCATGCCACCACCTGCGCCCGGCCCTAGGCCGCGCGCGACGCGCGATCGGCGCGATCGATGCGCGCCGACGCGCCGATCGCGCGTCGCGCGCGCCCCACCCTGGCGCACCGGCGCGCCAGACCGTGCCAACTTGGGCCTGCCCCCAAACCGGTAGCGCGCGATTGGCGGGTCTTTTTCCGCTGCGCGACCCTGGCATGGAACCTGCTACGCGGACAGCAGACGCGTGGCGCACTTTCCGTCGGCGCCCCGCACGCGAAGGGAGATCGGGCATGTCGTGGAGCGGATCGTTCGACGAACTCAATCAACGCAAGGGTCCGCCGTGGGTCGCGCTGCGAGCGGGGGTCGAAATATGCGAGCTCTACGTCGCAGACAGGCTGCGCGTCGCGCTCCTGCGTTACGCGCCGGGGGCGCGCGTCCCTCGTCATCGCCATGGCGGCGATGAACACATCTTCGTGCTCGAGGGCGCGCAGTCCGATGAGCGCGGCATCTATCCGCCGGGCTCCTACGTCTGCAACCGCGCGGGTACCATCCACGACGTCTTCAGTGAACACGGTTGCCTGGTCCTGATTCACTGGCTCGGGCCCGTCGAATTCCTTCCTCTATAATGCCGGGAGACACCATGACGAAGACCTTCTCCGTTGCCGCAGACCCCTATGTGTGGCCGTTCGATGGGGCGGTGCCCGTCCCTCGCGTCGCGCTCGTCGTGATCGACATGCAGGTCGACTTCTGCGGGGCCGGCGGTTACGTCGATTCGATGGGCTACGACATCTCGTTGACGCGCGCCGCGATCGAACCGATCGCGCGCGTGCTCGCGGCGGTGCGGATGATCCCCGGCTTCACCGTGCTGCACACGCGCGAAGGCCATCGGCCCGAGCTCGTCGATCTGCCCGCCAACAAGCAATGGCGCAGCCGCAACGTGTGCCCCGGCATCGGCGAGATGGGCCCGTGCGGGCGGATCCTCGTGCGCGGCGAACCGGGCTGGGAAATCGTTCCGGAGCTCACCCCGGCCCCCGGCGAGATCGTCATCGACAAGCCCGGCAAAGGCAGCTTTTACGCCACGGATCTCGAGCACATCCTGCGCACGCGCGGCATCACCCACCTGATCCTGACCGGAATCACCACCGACGTCTGCGTCCACACGACGCTGCGCGAGGCCAACGATCGCGGATTCGAGTGCCTGTTGTTGACCGACTGCGCCGGCGCCACCGAGGCCCGCCATCACGACGCGGCGATCACGATGATCAGTATGCAAGGCGGCATCTTCGGCGCGACCGCGCCGTCGGCCGCCCTGCTGGAGGCCATCGCGGGCCTGGGAGACGAGCGGGTCCATGCCTGACTGCGCATTGTTTCGCGGCGCCCTCGTCGATCCGGTCGACGAGGTCTCGTGGCGCGCCGAGGCGGACGCGGGGCTTTTGGTCGAGGGCGGGCGGATCCGCGCGGCCGGTCCCTTCGACGCCGTGGCCCGACAGGCGCCCGGGCAGGAGGCCATCCCCCTGGACGGCGTCATCGTTCCGGGCTTCACCGACATCCATATCCATTGGGTCCAGCAGACCGTGCGCGGACAGTACGCCGACCAATTGCTCCCCTGGCTCAAGACGCACATCTGGCCTGCCGAGTGCCGGTATGGCGACGCCGATACCGCCGCACGCGACGCCCGGCTCTTTTTTTCGGACATGCTGCGGGCCGGCACGACCATGGGCATGGCCTATTCGAGCCCGCACCCGCACGCCACGCGCGCGGCCTTCGGCGCCATGCGCGGGGACTGGCGCCTCGGACCCGCCCTGATGACCGCCAACAGCCCTCCCGAACTCGTGGCGGCAAGCCCCCGGGACCCGGCGGACCTTAAGCCCTTGCTCGCGGCGCTCGGCACGCGCCATTTTGCGCTGACGCCACGCTTTGCCGTCAGCGCCTCGGCCGCCGACCTGCGCGCCTGGGGCCGCTGGGCGGCTCGCCACGGACTGCACATCCAGACACATCTTGCGGAATCCCCCGGAGAGCTCGAAGAGGTCGCCCGCCTCTTTCCCGACGCCCGCGATTACACCGACGTCTATGATGCGGCCGGGCTGCTCGGCCCGCAGACCGTGCTTGGCCACTGTCTGCACCTGCGCGAACGGGAGTGGGAGTGTCTGGCCGCCCGCGGCGCATGGATCGCCCACTGCCCGACCAGCAACGAGGCGCTCCAAAGCGGCTGCTTCGACCTCGCGAGCGCCCGGCGCCACCGGGTGCCGTTTGCGCTCGGCAGCGACGTCGGCGCCGGACCCAGCCACAGCATGCTCCATGTCATGGGGGCATTCCTGCGCCTGCACCGGGCGCAGGGTGTCGCCGTGCGCCCCGAGGAGGCCCTCTACCGGGCCACGCACGCAGGCGCCGTGTGCATGGGACGCGGCGGCGAGGCCGGCCGCCTTGTGCCAGGACGGCGCGCCGATTTCGTCTTGCTGCCCAGGGGCTCCGGCCGCTTCGATCCGCGGGGTTGGTTCGAGGACATCGTCACGGGATCCCCCGCCGAACTCGAAGCGCGCCCGCTCGGCACCTGGCTGCGCGGCACGTGCGCCCCGGCACCTTTGGGGGAATCGCGCCCGGCATGCTGACCACATCGCGCTCAGCCCTCATCACGAGCCCCCACCCCACCGCGACCCGCGCCGGGCTTGCCATACTTCGGGCCGGCGGCAACGCCATCGAGGCGGCGATCGCAACCGCGGCCACGCTGGCCGTCGTGTTCCCGCACATGACCGGGCTCGGCGGCGATGCCTGCTGGCTGATCGGCCGCGCGCCCTTCGACTGCCGCGGCATTCTGGGCATCGGACAGGCCGCCGCCGGCATCGTCGGCACGCCCTTGGCGCAGCGCGGCCCGCAGGCCACGCTGACGACGCCCGGCGCGGTGGCAAGCTGGGACGCGGCACTGTCCATCAGCCGCGCCGAGGGCGGCCGCCTCTCCCTGGCCCAACTGCTCGGCTCCGCCATCCATGCGGCCACCGACGGCTATCCGGTCGGTATGAGCCAGGCGTTCTGGCACCGGGCGCACCGCGAGGCGTTGCGCGAGCAACCGGGCTTTGCGGCGGTCTTCGAGCCCGACGGCGACCCGCCGGTGGCCGGACAGATCCAGCGGCAGCCGCTGCTTGCGCACACCTTGCGGACGCTCGCGCGTGACGGACTCATGAGCTTCTATGAAGGCGCGGTCGCCACAGCGCTCGCCGACGGCCTGGCCGCGGCCGGCTCCCCCCTGGGCGCCGCGGACCTTGCCGCCACACGGGCCTCGATCGTCGACCCGCTGCGCACACCCTACCGGGCCGGTGAACTCCTCGGCCTACCGCCCCCGACACAGGGCATCACGGCCCTGCAGATCCTCGGCGTCATGAATCGCTTCGACGTGGCCGCCATGGATCCTGTCGGCGGCAGCTTCTATGCCCTGGTCATGTCGGCGGTGCGCCATGCCCTGGGGTGGCGCCATGAACATCTGGCCGACCCCCGCCTCACAAGCCTGCCCGAGGGCCTGAGCAACGAGCAACTCGACGCCTGGGCCCGGATGATCCGCAACGACACGACGGGGCCCCGGCTGCGCGCGGGTCAGGCCGCCGACACCGTCTGGATCGGCGTGCGCGACGCAGGCGGGCTCAACGTGAGCCTGATCCAGAGCCTCTTTTTCGATTTCGGCAGCGGCGTGGTCGCAGGTGCCACCGGGGTGCTCTGGCACAACCGGTGTGCCGCCTTTTCGGACACGCCGGACCATCCCAACGCCCCCGCCCCCGGCAAGCGTCCCGCACACACCTTGGCGCCGGCGATGTACGGGCAGGATGGACGCATCACCTGCCTGTACGGCAGCCAGGGCGGTGACGGTCAACCGCAGACCCAGGCGCAGATTCTGAGCCGGCATGTGGATTTCGGCTTCGACGCCCTGTCGGCGCTTGCCGCCCCCCGCGCCCACTTCGGCCCCACTTTCCTCGACAAGCGCAACACCCTCAAGGTCGAGGGGGATGTCCCGCGCCCCGCGCTCGGTTATCTCGGCACCCTCTTTCCCGTTGAAACGGTGTCGCCGTTGAACATGGCCACCGGCGAGGCCGGCATGATCACCATCCAGCCCTCCGGATGGCTTTGCGGGGCCCACGACCCCCGCGGCGACGGCCTGTGTCTGGGGCTCTGATACGACCGCCGGTCCCCTGGTGCGGCTCATCGGCCCGGCGCCCGGCGCGCCCGCGGGCCCGCCCATCGCCTTCTTCGCGGCCTTGGGCTATCTTTCCCTCGGCCGCGGCAGGACTGATCTTCCCCCGGGACGCGCCGCCTCCGAGCCCGTCCCGGTCGCACCGATCGTCGGCCCTGGCCGGCCCATGGCGGTCCCGATGCGCCCCTTCGGGCGCCTGGTACGGTCAGGCCGGTCCACGGGCGTCGGATCGCGACCGCCCGATCTCTTCCCGACACCTAAGGAGAACGATATGCCCACACCCGCCACGAAACACGCCGCGCTGGGACTTGCCCTGCTGCTCGCCAGCCCCTCCGTCCTGGCCGCCGCCTACGCGCCGTCCGCCATCGTGCTCACCGCCTTTCCGCCGGAACTGCGCACCTGGCAGATCGCAAAACACTACCCAGTCCGCATCCGCGTGCCCGGCCTCAAGGCACCTCTTGCGTGCAACGCTCGCCATGTCTGCGTCGCCATAACGGGCGAGGGCGAGATCAATGCCGCCTTGTCCGTGACGAGCCTCGTGCGCGATCCGGCCCTGGCCGTCGGCCACACCCTGTTCATCCGCAGCGGCATCGCCGGAGGGGTCGACGCCCACGAGGCGCTGGGTTCGGTCTACGTCGCCAACGACATCGTCGCCTGGGCGTTCGGTCACCACTATCTGAGCCGCCAGCGCAGACTCGCCTGGGCGCCCTCCAATCCGCCGTTTTCCGGGAACCACTGGGAGACGCTTTCCTATCGCATCGCGCCGGCACTGCTTGCGCGCGCCCTGCGCGCCGCGCATAGCGCCCGCTTGGCCAACAGCCGGGCGGTGATCCGCCTGGATCGGGCGATGGGGCTTGCCACCACACCCTCTGTCCGTGTCGGCGCCAATGTCTCCGGGGACGACTTCTGGATAGGCCGACAGAACGAGCGCATCGCCCGGCAAATCACCGCCTACTACACGCACGGCCGCGCGCGTTATGCCTCGACCGCCATGGAGGATCTCGGCGACATCGCCGCGCTGCACGCCTTTGGCCTCAAGGATCACTATCTGTCGGTGCGCGCGGTCTCGGACATCGACGTGCCGCCGCCTGCGACCACCGTGCACGCCATTATCGACAAGGGTGATGAATATGCGGGGGCCCTGGCGGCCACCAACGCCATGCGCGTCACCAAGGCGATCATCGCCAGGCTGGCGCCGCTCCCCTGATCAAAAATCCGTGCCGCGGCTTGCGCCCCTCGGATCCCGGCATGGGAATCGCGTCGGCCGGAAATCCCTTTCCGGCCCCGAAGCGGAGACGTGGGACGGGCCCAAGAGGAGGGACCGACCCGTGTTGTCCTCAGGCGCCGAACAACGCCTTGAGTTGCAGCCCCACGAATCGCGGCATCATGGGCTCCCCCTCGTTGTAGTTGCCCGGGCCGTTCGGGTAGGCAAACTGCTTTTCGTAGACCAGGGCGTGGCTATTTAGGATATTGTCGATGTTGAGCGAGGCCATGATCGCCTTGATCCCCAGGGAATCCACGGGCATGGTGTAGGTGAACGACGCGTTCAGGGTCTTGTATGCCGGCATGCCGGTCCCGGTCACGCCGCCTGCGCTGTTGCCGATGTACTGCGACCCGACGAACGACACCCATAGGGAGGACACCAGATGGCGCCAGTGATCGGCAAGACCGACATTGGCGAGATACGTGGGCGTATACTGCCGCGGTTCGCCGGCCACTACCGAACTGCCGAACGAATTCGTCGCGTTCGACGTATACTGCGCGCTCTGCAGCGAGTACGCGCCGTAGATCTTCAGGCCCCGGGTCAGATGGTACCCGCCGGTCAGGTCCAGGCCCGTGTAGCGCGATGAGCCGTAGTTGTACTCGTAGGTGAGGCCGTTGGTGGCGTCATACACCGAACTGAAGGTGTGCGTGAAATAGGCCCGGTAGAGCGCCGCTCCGAACATCATGCCGCGGTTCGCGAAATGCACGCCCACCTGATAGCTTGTCACCTTTTCCGGCACCACCGTGATCGGCTGCGGCGGCGTGGTCGCCGTCGCGGTCGAGTCGGCGGCGTAATAGGCCGAGATGTTGGGAAATTTGTACGCCTGCGCGGCGCTGCCGTAGACGCGCCACCCCTTGTTGACACGATAGGTGAGCCCCAGATACGGCGTCGGCTTGCTGTAGGTATTGCCGCTTGCCGCGCCCACCGGGTAGTACGCGCCCGGAATGTCGTTGATGTTCGTGTCGACCGCCTCTTCCTTCACGCCGGGGAGGACCGTCAGGCCGCCCCACCTCAGCCGGGCCTGGGCAAAGAATTTGCCGTAGGTCCGGTAGGCGTGCTCGTCCCAGGCATCGTTCTGTCCGGGGATGCTCGCCCCGCCCGGCGTGGACAGCCAGTATTGGCTCGAGTGGTACAAAGACGCCGCCCCGAGGGCCCCTATGGTGAGGCGGGCCCGGCCAAATAGGAGGTTCAGGTCCTCGCTCACGCCGCCCGTGCGCGTCACATAGAGGTACTGGTTGTATGGCGCCCCGGACCCGAACGGATAGTAGGTGATGTTGCCGTCATACGTCGGGGTCACGGAGGGATTCTGATAGGTCAGCTGGTTCGACCGCGTATACGCGTAAAAGGCCTTGGTGTCGAAGATGACCCGGCGGCTCATGAAGTCCTTGTAGCCCAGGATCGCCATCTCGTGCGTCGCCCGCCCGTACGAGTAGGTGAAGCTCGCCGGCCACTGCACGTCCGGCCCATACTGATCGATCATCGGCACCGGCATCCGCGCCGGGATGTAGCCGGAATTGCGATTCAGCAGCACGATGGCGCTGAAGACCGAATGGCCATTCTTTTCCGGCAGCACGTAGGAACCGTAGAACGAGTGGCTGCTGTCCGGGGAGCCCTCGAGGTAATTGTTGGTATGCCGGTGGCTTGCGCGCACATACAGGCGGCCCCCGTCGCCCATGGTGCCGCTGTTGACGGAAACACCGTAGTTGCTGGTTCCGAAACTCCCGTAGCCGCCGAACACGCTCGCAGCGAACTTCGTACCCGGCATGCGCGGCACGTAGGCGATCGTCCCGCCGAGGCCGCCCACCGAGTTCACGTCCGGCGGCGCCGGGCCGTATAGCACGTGAATCGCCGATATCTCGCCCAGCGTCACCGGCTCCAGATTGTAAAGGGACGCGTAGTTGTTGTTGCCGCCCGTCAGGCCGCCGTTGAACAGATCGCCGATCGGGATGCCGTCATAGGTATACCCAAGTTGCGTCTGCGAAAACCCCCGAACCGAGATGTGCGGCCTGACACCGAGCGGGTTGGTGCTCGTGACGTTGGTGCCCGGTACGCGGTTTAGGATCGTCTGCGCGTTGCCCGAGAGCGCATCCTGGTCAATGAGCGCGCGGCCGATGGTGGCAACCGGCGTGCCCCCGCGCGCCGTCAGGGCGGGCGCCTTGGCGATGCGCGCATGGGCCGCCTTGCGCACGCCGGCGATCTTGACGATCTTTGCCTTGTTCGCCTTGGCCGCCAGCACGACCGGCGGACACGCCCCCAAGGCCGCCAGAACGGCCGCCTGCAAAAGGCTCAGACGGCCAAACGACGTTGCATTTTTGCACTGCATCGACGCCTCCCGAAGATGTCGCCGGACCGGAGTGGGCCGGTTGTTCTGGCGTTAGCACGTTGCGTGCCAGCACCGTCCTGCACAGAACAAAGGCATCGGGAATGCGCGGTTTCACGCAACCGCAAGGCGTTTTCTCCGGTCTGCACCACCTGCGCGCGAAACCCGCACACCTTGGTGCGACTCGTTGTGGGGCACGCGCCGCCGGGGTGCCCATTTTTTTGTGCACGACCCCCTGTTCACGGGACTTGGCCGGCGCGCCTGCGTGGTGGCCCAGAGCGCCGCTTATCGCTACAAGCCCTCTCCGGGGACGGCCCGCGAACTGCGGGCCCGCGCCCGCTATCGCAACCGGCGCGACCGGGGGTCCGCGAACGCCCCCTGGCCGCGGTCGCCTCTGGCGGCTCGGGACGCATGCCGGTTAGGGTGACGACGCCCGGCCGCCGATGTAGACGTCCACAAGCTCTCCGGGAAACACTGTCATATCCTTCGGGATCTTGAATCGAAACAGGATCGGCAGAACCCTCACATCGACCTTTTCCGTCCTTTGGTTCGACAGCTCGATCTTCGGCGTCACATAAGGCTGTATCCGCACGAACTGTAGCGGCACGCTGACGTTATTTAGGCCGCGGATGAACATCGTGGCGCTGATCTCATCCGGTGGCGGCAGCCGCGGAACCAGAATCTCGTCCAGATAGGCGCGTACCTGCATGTACCCGTTCCGCCGGCCCATTACCAGGGTCGGGTTCATGCCCTGCGTATAGGTTCCATAGACACCCTGCGGCGAGGCATAACTCCCCTTTGTGACATTGATGCGCAAAATATCCCCGGTAACTGGCGCCCGCACCACATACTGTTGCAGCAAGGCACTATTGGATTCATAAGACCTCTTCGCGGCCTTGTAGATCGCCTCCTGGTTCTTGATCTCATAGATCCACGCCCCCGCCTTGGTCAGCGCATATTGGGCCCGCGCCACATTGAAGTTCGCAAGCGCGATCACGACCGAGTTTTCGGCATTCTTCCGAGCCAATTTGCTGACGGACTCGGGGCTCAGGGCGATTTCCTTACGGATGATACTGAGCTGCGTCCGCTGGTAGATGAGATTGGCGCGGGCGTAGTCCATCTGTTTCTCCGCCACCATCAACGTCTTCCGGCGGGGCTCGGCGCGCAGTTCCTCCAGAAGCGCCAGGGCCGCCTCGGCCTGCGCCCGGTTCTGCGCAACTACCCCCTTCTGGATCGCGTCATAGATGGAAAAGAGCGGCGTCCCCTTAGTCACCGTCTGCCCTTCACGCACATCCACCGCCGTCACGCGCCCGGCCACCTGCGGATAGACGTTGATGTTTTCCCCTACGGCGTCGTAGCTCTCGATAATGCCGTTGGCGTACAGGCCCCGCGCATACGGGTCGTGATTGACCGCCAATGGCGTGAGCGCGGGGGTCTGCCGGCTGTAGATATAGGCGCTCGCGAGCCCCACGATAATCCCGATGACCGCCAACCCGAAGAGTATCTTATTTTTCATACACCGCCTCCTGCCCCGGGACAATGCGGCCATCTTCCATGCGAATCATCCGCGTCGCATATTCGTAGATCCGGCTGTCGTGGGTGACGATAATGATGGCCCGATGTTCGTTCAGAATGTTTTCCTTCACGAACGCCACGATCTTACGACCGGTCTCCCCATCGAGCGAGGCCGTCGGCTCATCGAGGATAAGAAGATCAGGCTCGGCGACGATGGCGCGCGCGATCGCCACCCGCTGTTGTTCGCCGCCGCTCAGCTTCACCGGCGCCAGCGTCTGCTTTTGCGCCAAGCCGACGATCTGCAGCATCTTGCCGGCATCCGCCAGGCACTTCCCCCACGGCTCGCGGCGCAGAATGAGCGGGATCGCCACATTTTCAAGAGCCGTCAATCGCGGAAACAAATGGTAGTCCTGAAAAACGAATCCGATGGTCTGCAGGCGAAAACCGGCCAAGCTATCGGCATCGAGACTCCAGATGTCGCGATCCTTGACGACAACCCGGCCCGCGTCCGGCCGCAGTATCCCCGAAATGATACTGAGAAGCGTGGTCTTCCCGGAACCCGACGGACCGACTATATAAAGCATTTCGCCGAAATCGACAGACAGGCTGACATCGCGCAGCGCATAGGTCAGACTCTGGGCCTCGCCGAAGTGCTTCGTGATGCCGGTGGCCGTCAGGATCATGCTACCCCCGGAAGACATCGAATGGATCGATGCGCGTGACCTTGCGAATGCCTATGTAGCTGGAAAATATCGATATCACCCCCACCATGCCAAAGGCGAGCAGCAAGGTCCCGTACGTCACCATGGCTGCGTAGTTCGGTATCCGGATTTTGGCAATGGCGATCAGGCCGGAAGACAACAGGACCCCGAATCCGAATCCGAGAAATCCCACTACCAGCGCCTGGAACATGATCATCTGGATCAGCTCCGTGCTTTTTGCGCCAATGGCCTTGAGGGCGCCGAAATGCGCGAGGTTGTCCAGGATAAACATGTAGAAGGTCTCGCCCGCAATCGACAAGCCCACGATAAAGCTGATAAGCGTCATCATCAGGATGTTGGTCCCCATGCCGGTCTTGTATTCATAGAAGTTGTCGTTGCGGGCCACGAATTGCCGGTCGGTCAGGGCCAGATATCCGAGCCTCTTGACGGCCGCTTCGATTGGCATGATGTCCGCCGCGCCCTTCGGCTGCACGAGGATGTACGAAGTCATGTAGCGGGTTGATGGCATATCCTGGGTGGCGCGGGTATAGGTGGTGTAGAGTGTCGGGAGGCCGAACAAGCCGGGGACAGAGGTGTGTGCAAGCGCCGCTATCACCGCCCGGTGATCATTGATCTCGAACGATGTGCCGATTTTCGGGCTGCCAAGCATCCTGTAGTTGGAATCCTTGACAACGATGAAGGCATTGTTTTTATAGATATCCAGAATATTTCCTGCGATTATC
This sequence comes from Acidiferrobacter sp., assembly GCA_027449165.1. Taxonomy (GTDB): domain Bacteria; phylum Pseudomonadota; class Gammaproteobacteria; order Acidiferrobacterales; family Acidiferrobacteraceae; genus Acidiferrobacter. The sequence goes on from DAIDMD010000076.1 coordinate 15,833, forward strand.
TTCGGTCTGCCAAAGAGCGTCGCGTCGTCAAGGCCGATTATCGTCGCCGACTGGTATGTCCCGTCTCTGAGCTTGACCAGTCCTGCGCCCACGTATAGGGGAACCGCGAATTTCACGCCCGGGATGCTGCGCACGGCGTCGAGTACATCATCGGGCATGGGGATGCTGTTTTGCGGGGTCTCAACGGCCGGATCCATCACCCACATTTTTGCGCCGATATTCACGATGTTGGCCGACGACTGATAGAGAACCCCGGAAAACATCGACGTCATTTGCATGATCAGAAAGGCCGAGAAGGTGATGCCGAGGACGAGGGTGGCGAACTTTCCCCGGTCGTTCAGCAGAAGCTTCAAAGCGATACGCAGAAGGCCGTTCATGGCCCCGGACCCTGCAGGCCGGACTTTCGCCTTGCTGCCCGCCCGTCCCCGGGGCCCTTGACCGTCGTTTTCCGCGACCCCGTCTTCAGGGCCGCGGCGGCGGGCCGCTTTCCCCAATCGTCTCCGCCCAGGGCCAGGAACAGCGCGGTCGTATCCTGGTACCGCAGCGCATTGGCCCGAATCAGGGCCATGCGGGCATTTTCGTAAGTCACTTCCGCGTCGAGTAGTGCCAGATAGTCCGTAAAGCCGGACCGGTAACCCGCCTTGGCAAGATCCAGCGCCTGTCTTGCCACCTGCACAGATTGCGTCTGAACCCGAACCTCGGCCGCGTCATGCTCAAGCGCACGCAGGGCGTCGGCGACTTGCCGAAAGGCATTCAGAACCACCCCCCGATAGAGGGCAAAGGTGGAATCGAAGGCGGCGTAAGCGACCTTCTCCTGGGCGCGCAGACGGCCCCCCTCGAACAATGGTTGGGCGAGCGCCGCGGCAATCCCCCACACGCGACTCAAGGGGCTGAAAAATTTCCCCATGCTCAGCGCGCTCGTGCCGAACGATGCCGAGAGGGTGACGGTGGGGAAGAATTGTGCGCGGGCCACCCCCACCTGGGCAATGGCGTAGCGCATCTGCTGTGAGGCCGCGCGAATGTCCGGACGGTGCCGTACCAGAGCCGACGGCAGCGCCACGGGAATGCGCGCCGGCAAGTGAATCTCCGCGACCGTGAAGGGCTTCTTTCGCCACTCGCTCGGAAACACCCCCGCCAGAATCGCCATCTGGTGCCGGTATATGGCCTGCTGTTGTTGCAGGGGCGCGAGATTCGCCTCGGTCGCCAGCACTTGGCCTCGCTGCGCCAGAACATTCAGGTAGGGGACGGCACCGGCGGCATATTGGGCCTGCGTCAGCTTGAGCAGCGTCCGCTCCTGCTTTAGGATTTTTTCCGCAGCGCCAATTTGTGCCTGCGTGGAGGCTTCCCCGATCGCGGCGTTGACGACATTGGCGGCAAGCGTGACGTAGGCGGCGTCGAGTTCGTCCCGCTGATACTCCATCTGCGCCCGGCTGCCCTGGTAGATCAGGCGATTGACGCCGAACACATCCGGGTAATAGCTGACGGCGATCCCGCCGGTGAACAGGGAATAGGTCATGCCGGGAAAACGGCCGCCGAAGGACGCCCCCGAAGTCTTGTTGCGCGAGGCGCCGAGGCTGCCCGTGACCTGGGGATAGAAGATACTG